>NZ_JBIVGT010000007.1:0-213963 GCF_044748825.1 Pseudomonas sp. NPDC089741
AACAGCGCCTACACCGGCGTTGTCGCCGCCTTAGGAGGAGCAACCTACAGCTACAGCCATGGCCAGAGCCAGCGCAGCAAATTAACCAAACTTCAGCATTTCCATCGTGAAACTCCTAATGAACCCCAGTGTGTTAAGTAAAACGTGTAGCGCCCGCTCACTTCAGGTAAGGGGACCAGGACGGTTCTCTGACTTCGCCTTGAGCGGTAGGAAGCGGGAGCCTAACGCGTCCATTAATGGACACGAGCATCAAGACTCCCCGGCCCTGCTGGCGGGTGGCGTAGATTACCATGGTGCCGTTGGGCGCAACAGTGGGTGACTCGTCCAGAGTGCTATCAGTGAGGATCTTTACACTCCCTCGCTGCAAATCCTGGGCCGCCACCTTGAAATTGGTGAAGCCATCCTGGCGATGGATCATCACCAGAGTCTTTTCATCCGCCGACAGTTTCGGGTTGGCGTTGTAGTTACCGATAAAGGTCACTCGCTCCGCACCGCCGCCACTGGCGCTGGTTTTGTAGATCTGTGGCTTGCCGCCGCGGTCCGAGGTGAAGTAGATGGTCGAACCATCCTTGCCCCAGTACGGTTCGGTGTTGATGCCAGGGCCTGCGGTCACACGGGTGATCTGGCGCGAAGCCAGGTTCATCACGTAAATGTCCGGGTTACCGTCTTTCGACAGCACGAACGCCAGGCGATCACCGTTCGGCGACCACGCGGGTGCACCGTTCAGGCCTTCGAAGTTGGTGATCTGCTCACGGCGACCGGTGTCGATGTTCTGCATGAAGATGCGCGGACGCTTCTGCTCGAACGACACGTAGGCGATGCGCTTGCCATCCGGTGCAAAACGCGGCGACAGGATCGGCTCACGCGATTGCAGCAGAGTCACTGCGCGGGCGCCGTCGTAGTCCGAGCGTTGCAGGGTGTAACGGGTGTTCTTCTCGGAGAAGCGTTCAGCCGTCACGTACAGCAGGCGAGTCGAAAACGCACCTTCGATACCGGTCAGCTTCTGGAACGACTGGTCGGAGATGAAGTGCGCCATGTCGCGCAACTGCTCCGGGGTACCGGAAACACTGCCATCAGCCACTTTCTGTTCGGTGGCAACGTTGAACAGTGCCCATTGCACCTGCAGGCGGCCGCCGGCAGGGGCAATGCTGCCCACCATGATGAACTGAGCATTCACCGCCTTCCAGTCACGGAAGATGATTTCGCTCGGCTGGCTTGGCTGGCTGATCATGTTCTGCTTTGGAATCGGCGCGTAATAACCCGAGTTACGCAAATCGTTACCAATGATTTCAGCCATGTCGTCCGGCAGCACCGAACCGCCCTGGACACCAAATGGCACTACGGCAATTGGAGTCGCCTGGGAGCTGCCACTGCTGACCAGGATATTTTTTTCATCCGCTGTAGCCAGGCCTGCAAAGCAGACCATGACGACAAGCAGTCCTCGAAGAAGGTTTCTCACAAGGCTAGATCCTCAGGTGTGAATGTCATCTTGAATGAACGATAGGGAGCGAAATCAGCTGGCTTCAAACCCTGCATTTCGGTCAATCGACCAATGTTTTTTACTGCCGCGACCGCAGAACTGTCGAAAGGCACGTCACCGCTGGAATGAGCCACCGAAACACCGGAGATCGTTCCGTCAGGCAGCATGTTGATCTGCAGGATCACCTTCATGCCCTTGCGGGCCGATGGCGGCTGCGCCCAACCTTCCGATGCCCGTGAACGAATCAGATCATCGAAGTTACCTGCGGTTTCATCACCCACTTCATCCGCCAGAGCCTGCTGACGCTCGGTCTTGTCGGAAAGCAAATCGGCCAGTGCCTGCGCCTTCTTCTCTTCGACAGACTTGCGCGCTGCATCCTGCGATTTCTTCTTCGCAGCATCGGCAGCAGCTTTCTTCTTGGCGTCCTCGGCGATTTTCTTTTTCGCCTCGTCAGCCTCAGCTTTCTTCTTGGCGTCTTCGGCGGCTTTCTTCTTCGCGTCTTCGACGATTTTCTTCTTGGCTTCTTCAGCGGCCTCTTTCTTGGCCTCTTCTTTAGCCTCTTCTTCGGCTTTCTTCTTGGCTATATCAGCCAATTGTTTCTCTTCGGCCTTCTTGGCTTCGGCTTTCTTCGCGTCGTCGGCTTTTTTGGCGTCATCGGCCTTTTTCGCTTCGTCCGCTTTCTTGGCCTCATCGGCCTTCTTGGCTTCCTCGGCCTTTTGAGCCGCTTCTTCTTTCTTTTGTTCCGCAGCTTTCACCGCTTCCTGCTCGACCTTTTTCTGTTCCATCTGCTCGACTTCGGTCTGGCGCGCGGCGGATTTCTTCGCCTCACCCGCAATCTTCTGATTGGTCTGGGTGGTTGCCTGACTTTTCGATTTCAGTTGGTACAGGGTCGCCTGGACAATCGGCTTGGCCGGCGGCAGCTCCGGTGTGAAGGCGAAACTGACGAACAGCATGCCGAAGACCAGCACGTGCAAGACAATCGCCCAGACACTAGGCCAGAAGAAGCTTTCCGAGGCGGACGGCTCTCTCTGTTGCTGCATCAGGGGGCCTCGGTGATCAGACCAACGTTACCGACGCCGGCTTTCTGCAACCCGCCCATGGCGCCCATGACCGAACCGTAGTCGACGGTCTTGTCACCACGGATAAAGACCTGGGTACGCTTGCCGCCTTCGGTGCCGGCGCGAATGATCTTGGTCACCGCATCAGTCATCTGTGGCAGGGTCATGGCCCTGTCCTGTTGCTTCTCGGTGTCGACTTCGCTGCCAAGGTTCCAGTAATAGGTCTTGTCAGCCTTGATCGAAATGGTCAGGACCTGGGTGTTGTTGTCCTGCGGCAAGGCTTCGCTGGAAACCTTGGGCAGATCAACTTTCACGCCCTGATTGAGCATCGGCGCGGTCACCATGAAAATGACCAGCAGTACCAGCATCACGTCGATGTAAGGCACTACGTTCATTTCGGCGACCGGCTTGCGCTTTTTGCGAGCTCGAGCGATTAAAGCCATTGGAAAATACCTGCTTATTCTTCGCTGGTGTGCACTTTGCGGTGCAGGATCGCCTGGAATTCATCGGCGAAGGTGTAGTAGCGGCTCAGCAAGGTTTCGCTGCGAGCGGCGAAACGGTTGTAAGCGATTACTGCAGGGATTGCAGCGAACAGGCCGATCGCGGTGGCGATCAGGGCTTCGGCGATACCCGGGGCGACAGTCGCCAGGGTCGCTTGCTGGGCGCTGGCCAGACCGCGGAAGGAGTTCATGATGCCCCACACGGTACCGAACAGACCGATGTACGGGCTGACCGAACCGACAGTGGCGAGGAACGGCAGGCTCTGCTCCAGTTTCTCTTCTTCGCGCGAGATGGCTACGCGCATGGCCCGGGCCACACCTTCCATCACCGCCTCAGGATCGACGCCTGGCTGCTGACGCAGACGCGAGAATTCCTTGAAACCGGCACGGAAGATTTGCTCCACGCCCGAATCCGGATCCGGGTTGCTGCCCGCCTGACGGTACAACTTGGACAGGTCGATACCCGACCAGAAGCGCTCTTCGAAGCTCTCCAGGGCGCGTCGACCGGCACGCAGCAGATTGCTGCGCTGAAAGATCATGATCCATGAGGTCACCGATGCGGCCACCAGGGTCAACATTACCAACTGCACCACGATGCTGGCATTGCTGACCAGGCTCCACATGGAGGAATGGTCGACGACGTTAGCTTCCACGCTTTATCTCCTGCTTTGAGTGTGTACCCGGGCCGACCGCGTCGGCGAAGGCCGCACGCAAGTCTTCGGGAAGGGCCCGGGGTTTCAAACTGTTAGTGCGCACACAGGCCACCAAAAACTGCCCTTCACAGAGCAGCACATTATCCGTAGCCCGCCTGACCTGCTGTTTAAAGCGCAGGCTGGCACGGTTCAATTCGATTACTTCAGCGCTTACCAGCAGTTCGTCGTCCAGTCGCGCCGGCGCGTGATAGCGCGCTTCGCTGGAATGCACGACAAACAACAGATCCTCCCCCGCCAACTGCGATTGGGCAAAGCCCAGTTCACGCAGCCGCTCGGTTCGAGCCCGTTCCATAAACTTGAGGTAATTAACGTAATACACGATGCCGCCCGCATCGGTGTCCTCGTAATAAACGCGACAACGATGTGCGAACGGCTCAAGCCCGTTTTGCGCGCGCATACTCTAGTGCTTACTCCTCAGGTTGCCAATCCGGCCAGGCAACTGTTTTTCATGGTTTCAGGGCTTTACTGCAAAAGTACCGTCGTCTGACAGTACAAACCCTGAATAAATCGCCAAAAAATGTGTATCAATCGTCCACGGCATCGAGAAACTCGTCTACCACGGGCATCTCACCCATTCGTGACGGAATGTTTAATCCGAAATGCAGGTAGGCATGTCGCGTCACCACCCTGCCCCGTGGCGTGCGCATGATGTAACCCTGCTGGATCAGGTACGGCTCCAGCACGTCTTCAATGGTGTGACGCTCTTCGCTGATCGCCGCCGCCAGGCTGTCGATACCGACCGGCCCGCCGTCAAACTTTTCGATCATGGTCAGCAGCAAACGGCGGTCCTGATGATCGAAACCGTGTTCGTCGACATCGAGCAGGTTCAACGCCAGATCCGCCACCGCTTTGGTGATATGCCCCTTGGCGCGGACTTCGGCGAAATCGCGTACCCGCCGCAACAGACGGTTGGCGATCCGCGGCGTACCACGAGCGCGCCGGGCGATTTCGAAAGAACCTTCAGGATCCAGCGGCAGACCGAGAATCGCTGCCGAACGACTGACAATCGTCGCCAGATCGGCCGTGCTGTAGAACTCAAGACGCTGGACGATACCGAAGCGGTCACGCAACGGATTGGTCAGCATGCCGGCGCGAGTGGTCGCACCAACAAGGGTAAACGGCGGCAGATCAAGCTTGATCGAGCGCGCTGCCGGCCCTTCGCCGATCATGATGTCGAGCTGGAAATCTTCCATCGCCGGGTACAGTACTTCTTCAACGATCGGCGACAGACGATGGATTTCGTCGATGAACAGCACATCGTGCGGTTCAAGGTTGGTCAGCAATGCGGCCAGGTCACCCGGACGTTCAAGCACCGGGCCCGAGGTGCTTTTGATCGACACGCCCATTTCCTGGGCGATGATGTTCGCCAAGGTGGTTTTACCCAACCCCGGCGGGCCGAAGATCAGCGTGTGATCGAGGGACTCATTGCGACCACGGGCGGCCTGGATGAACAGCTCCATCTGCTCGCGCACGGTCGGCTGGCCAATGTAGTCAGCCAGACTGACCGGACGGATGGCCCGGTCCTGGACTTCTTCGCGCTCGCGCGGGCTGTGCGCGGCGGCGATCAGACGATCAGCTTCAATCACTTAAATCATTCCCTTCAGGGCGCGGCGGATCAGGTCTTCACTGCTCAAATTCTTGTCCTTGATGGCGGTAATCGCCTTGCTCGCTTCCTGCGGCTTGTAGCCCAGGGAAATCAGTGCACTGACCGCATCGTTTTCGGCGGTGTTGACCGGCGCAGGGCCGTCTGGCTGATTCGGCACCAAGGCAAACATCGCCGGCGAAGTTTCCCAGGCCTTGAAACGATCTTTCAGTTCGACCAACAGACGCTCGGCGGTTTTCTTGCCAACGCCCGGGACTTTGGTCAGGGCCGACGTGTCCTGGGATTGTACGCAACGGACCAGTTCGTCGACTTCCAGACTCGACATCAGTGCCAGCGCCAGTTTTGGCCCGACACCATTGAGACGGATCAACTCGCGAAAAAAGTCTCGCTCACGCTTGCCGGAAAAACCATAGAGTAATTGCGCATCTTCGCGTACGACCAAATGGGTGTGCAGGGTCAGCGGCTCACCGACCGACGGCAGGCGATAAAGGGTGGTCATGGGCACTTCCAGCTCATACCCGAGGCCGTTTACATCCAGAATCAGGTGCGGCGGCTGTTTCTCAGCCAAGGTGCCGCGCAAGCGTCCAATCACGTTTCAGATCCTTGAGCATTGGCCAGCCGTGGGCTGGCGACTATCAGAGCGAAGGACTCGGGCCGACAACACAGGCGCGCAAGTCCACACTCCGCAAATTTGATGCTGATGCTATCAGAGACGCAGGCGCCCGCCACGACTGCGTGCCGTTCCCAAACCGTGCGGCAGCAGACTCGAGCGGGTATGCGCATGGCAAATGGCGATGGCCAGGGCATCCGAGGCATCGATTTGCGGTTTGGCGGTCAGTTTGAGCATGTGCATGACCATCATCTGCACTTGCTCTTTATTGGCGGCGCCAGTGCCGACCACGGCCTGTTTGACCTGAGTGGCCGTGTACTCGGCGATCTCAAGGCATTCTTCGGCACCGGCGACAATCGCTGCGCCGCGAGCCTGGCCGAGCTTCAGCGCCGAATCGGCGTTTTTCGCCATGAACACCTTTTCGATGCCCATGGTGACCGGGCCATAAGTCTGGATGATCTCGCGTACGCCGCGATAGACGATTTGCAGACGCTCGTGCAGCTCGCCGGCGCCGGTGCGGATACAGCCCGAGGCCACATAGATGCAGCCACCACGCCCGGTATCACGAACAATGCCGTAACCGGTAATGCGCGAACCGGGGTCGATACCAAGAATTAAAGTCATAACGCCTGCAGAAATTGATGCGAAAGCTGAGGGTACAGGTAGGAGCTGCCGAAGGCTGCGATCTTTGTGTTTTTAAAAGATCAAAAGATCGCAGCCTTCGGCAGCTCCTACAGGGGAAGTGTAGAGCCAGCAAAAACTGCGACCTTTGTATTTAGATCAACCGAGCTGAGCGGCCACGTCTTCCGGAATGTCCGCATTGGAATAGACGTTCTGCACGTCATCCAGATCCTCGAGCATGTCGATCAGCTTGAGGACTTTCTCCGCACCTTCCAGATCCAGCTCGGCGCTGGTGGTCGGCTGCATGACGATTTCCGCGTCATCACCCTTGAAACCAGCGGCTTCCAGCGCATTACGCACCGCATAGAAGCTGGTAAACGAGGTGAACACGTCGATCGAACCGTCTTCGTGTGTAACCACGTCATCGGCATCGGCTTCCAGCGCCGCTTCGGTCAGTGCGTCTTCATCGACGCCCGGCGCGAAGCTGATCTGGCCCTTGCGTTCGAACAGGTACGCCACCGAACCGTCGGTGCCGAGGTTGCCGCCGCACTTGCTGAACGCATGGCGCACGGCTGCGGCGGTACGGTTGCGGTTATCGGTCATGCACTCGACCATCACCGCCACACCGCCCGGGCCGTAACCTTCGTAGGTCAGCTCTTCTACGTTGTCCGCTTCGGTGGCACCGGCGCCGCGCGCAACGGCACGGTCGATGATGTCGCGGCTCATGTTCGCGCTCAGCGCCTTGTCCAGGGCCAGGCGCAGACGCGGGTTGGAACCCGGATCACCGCCACCCTGACGGGCCGCAACGGTCAGCTCACGGATCCACTTGGTGAAGATCTTGCCCCTCTTGGCATCCTGACGTTCTTTGCGGTGCTTGATGTTCGCCCACTTGGAATGACCTGCCATAACTCGCTCCGAATTCTCTTTGAAACGTTGCCCGCCCTGCTCATGCAGCGGCCAGCAAACAAAAAAATCTCGACCTGCTCTCTATAGATAGAAAAAAGGCGCATCCGAAGATGCGCCTTCAGGCCCGTCTTACTCAGCCTTTGGCGTTTCGCGCAAACGAATGTGCAGCTCGCGCAATGCCTTGGCATCCACCACACCCGGTGCTTGCGTCATCACGTCGGCAGCACTCTGGGTTTTCGGGAAGGCGATCACTTCACGGATCGACTGGGCGCCGGTCATCAGCATCACCAGACGGTCCAGACCGAAAGCCAGACCACCGTGCGGCGGTGCACCGTACTTCAGCGCGTCGAGCAGGAAGCCGAACTTCTCTTCCTGTTCCGCTTCGTTGATACCCAGCAGACGGAATACCGACTGTTGCATCTCTTTACGGTGGATACGGATCGAACCGCCACCCAGCTCAGTGCCGTTCAGGACCATGTCGTACGCGCGGGACAGAGCGCCAGCCGGGTTGGCTTCGAGCTCTTGCGGCGTGCACTTCGGTGCGGTGAACGGGTGGTGCAGCGCCGAGAAGCTGCCGTCGTCGTTCTCTTCGAACATCGGGAAGTCGACAACCCACATTGGCGCCCACTCGCAGGTCAGCAGCTTGAGGTCGTGACCGAGCTTGATACGCAGCGCGCCCAGAGCTTCGCTGACGATCTTGGCCTTGTCGGCGCCGAAGAACACGATGTCGCCGTCAACTGCACCCACGCGATCGAGGATGGCGTTGAGGTTTTCCAGCGGAATGTTCTTCACGATCGGCGATTGCAGACCGTCAACACCGGCAGCACGCTCGTTGACCTTGATGTACGCCAGGCCCTTGGCACCGTAGATGCCGACGAACTTGGTGTAATCGTCGATCTGCTTGCGTGGCATGCTCGCTCCGCCTGGAACGCGCAGTGCGGCGATACGGCATTTCGGATCGTTGGCCGGGCCGCTGAAGACTTTGAAATCGACTTCTTTCAGTTGATCGGCAACGTCGACCAGTTCCAGCGGGTTACGCAGGTCTGGCTTGTCGGAACCGTAGCGGCGCATGGCTTCTTCGAAAGTCATGTGCGGGAAATCGCCGAATTCCAGACCCAGCACTTCCTTGAACAGGTTGCGGATCATTTGCTCGGTCAGGCCCATGATCTCTTTTTCATCGAGGAAACTGGTCTCGATGTCGATCTGGGTGAATTCCGGCTGACGGTCAGCGCGCAGGTCTTCGTCGCGGAAGCACTTGGCGATCTGGTAGTAACGGTCGAAGCCGGCGACCATCAGCAGTTGCTTGAACAGCTGCGGCGATTGCGGCAGGGCGAAGAACGAACCAGCGTGAGTACGGCTCGGCACCAGATAGTCACGCGCACCTTCAGGGGTGGCACGGGTCAGGATCGGTGTTTCTACGTCGAGGAAGCCGTTCTCGTCGAGGAAGCGACGGATGCTGGTGGTCATGCGCGAACGCAGACGCAGCTTCTCGGCCATTTCCGGACGACGCAGGTCGAGGAAGCGATAACGCAGACGGGTTTCTTCGCCGACGTCGGAGAACTCGTTCAACGGGAACGGCGGGGTTTCCGACTCGTTCAGCACTTCCAGCTCGTAGCCCAGTACTTCGATCATGCCCGACGCCATGTTGGCGTTGGTCGCGCCGGCCGGACGCAGACGCACTTTACCGGTGATCTTCACCACGTATTCGCTGCGCACGCGGTCGGCAGCAGCGAAGCTTTCGGCGCGATCCGGATCGAAAACCACCTGAGCGAGACCGTCACGATCACGGATATCGAGGAAAATCACCCCGCCGTGGTCGCGACGACGGTGAACCCATCCGCAAAGGGTAATTTCCTGACCTTCCAGGCTTTCGTTCAGTTGGCCGCAATAGTGGCTGCGCATCATGGTAGTGGTTCGCTTCTCGTAATTCGAAATTCGGTGGAGATCCCGTTGCGTTCAAACAAAACGGAAACTCGCGCGTGTCGTTAGACCTGGGTTTGAACCCTAGTCAGATTTGTCGCCACCGGCCAGATTCTTCTTGGCGCCGGTCTTGAAATCAGTCTCGTACCAACCACCGCCACTGAGGCGAAAGCCGGGCATGGACAGCTGTTTCTTGAGCTCTGGTGCCTGGCAGGCAGGGCAGTCGACCAGCGGTGCCTCGCTGATCTTTTGAATGGCTTCCAACTGATGACCACAGGAAGCGCATTGGTAATCGTACATCGGCATGGGTGTGTCTCGGCGATCAGATTGCCACCGCGCGCAGGGCTTTGCGGCGAAAGGGCGGGATTATATCCATTAAATGCGGCCTGTGCAGCCGGAAGACTGCACAGGCGGCAACGTCATTTCAACTGCCCGTCACAGCGCGATGGCCTGCGGGACTTCCTTGAGACCATTCATCACGCAGACCACCCGCACCAGACCGCTGAAGTTTTTTACCCCGCCGTGGCGCAAGTGCACTTGCCGATCCACATGGGACAGCAACGTACTGATCGAACAACCGCAATCCTCGGCCATGCGCCCGAGAATGTTCCAGTAGACCTGTTCGAGCCGCAGGCAAGTCGCAAAACCATTCAGGCGCACGGACCTGGACAACGGCTGAATCAATGCAATATCGAACTCGCTGACCAGCGGATCGACCCTTCCTTCCTGTCGCGAACCGAAGTTTTCGGTTTGCCTGTCTCCATCGACCATATCGCTGACACTCCTTTGCCATCGCTGCTTTTTATAAAGACAACATCCTGTGCCTTCATAAAAGCGCAGACGCAAAGTTATATCCAGATGACTAATTGCCCATCTGCGTAGGATAAGCCGACATCAAAAGTAAGACTTTGGAAGCTCGCGGGTATTGGCCTGCTATAAATACCCGCGCCTGGCGCGGATTACCCTTCCAGCAGCGCTCGCAGCATCCACGCGGTTTTCTCGTGCACCTGCATGCGCTGGGTCAGCAGGTCGGCGGTAGGTTCGTCACTGACTTTGTCGAGCAACGGAAAGATGCCACGCGCAGTACGCGTCACTGCTTCCTGGCCGGCAACCAGTTGCTTGATCATGTCTTCGGCGCTCGGTACACCCTCCTCCTCCTTGATAGAAGAAAGACGTGCATAGGTCGCGTAAGCGCCCGGCGCCGGAAACCCCAGCGCCCGGATACGTTCGGCGATCAAGTCCACGGCCAGCGCCAGTTCGTTGTATTGCTCTTCGAACATCAGGTGCAGCGTACGGAACATCGGACCGGTGACATTCCAGTGGAAGTTATGGGTTTTCAGATACAGCACATAGGTGTCCGACAGCAGACGGGACAGCCCTTCGACGATGGACTTGCGATCTTCTTCACTGATACCGATATCGATTGCCATGTTTACCCCCTAACGGCGATTGAATTCATCCAGCAGGTGCCAACCCACTCTAGCAAGCCTGTCGCCACCCCGCAGCCCTGATCGGCCACCCGCGCTGCGACAAAATCGCTCATCCGGCTGCCGCTGGCCGGGCTGATTTGAGTAGCTGCAGGCTTTGCTGTTAAATAGGCAGTGTGTCGCCATGCCCCATTTTCCGGGGCGTCGCGCATAGGCTGATGCCGTGTACGTGCCTACCGCCTCTTATTTTTGTTCCGAAGCGAACCGTGCGCCTTCAGCTCTTCCTTGTGAGCCGTCATAACGTGAGCCAATCAAAATGTTGAAAATCGTCCACCTGTTAATGGGCGCAGCGGCATTGCTGCTGTCGTTCATACCCAGCTTGAAATCTGAAGCCGTTCCCTACCTGCAACAACCCGATGCACTTTACCTGGCCTTTTTCGGCCTGCTGAACCTGGTCATCGCTCCAGTGATTCCTTACTGGAACAAAGGCCCGCGCCAGCATCTGCAAAATCTGGTCAGCGCACTTCTGGTGCTGACTGTCGTCCTGCAAACCTTGACCCTGATCGCCCCGATGCCTGTCATCGCCGGCCAGCCAGCTGTGCTGTTCAGCCTGGTGATTGCGCTGATTGCCGTCGTTCTGCACCTGGCTGTCAGCTTCTACAAATCGTCACCTGCCGCCGCGCCAACCAGCTATGACATGAGCAATCGCGATACCGGCACCGTCAAGTGGTTCAACACCTCCAAAGGCTTCGGCTTTATCTCCCGGGATTCCGGCGATGATATTTTCGTGCACTTTCGCGCCATCCGTGGTGAAGGCCACCGCGTTCTGGTCGAAGGCCAGCGCGTGGAATTCTCGGTGATGAACCGGGACAAGGGCCTGCAAGCCGAGGACGTGATCGCCGCATTGCCGCGTCGCTGATCCAAGGCATAAAAAAACCGCGAGCAGCCTGGCTGTTCGCGGTTTTTTTACGCCTGAAGAAAAGGACTCAATAGTGCGGTGGCGGCGCATCTTCCTCGAAAGAGCCGAACTGGCCGACCATTTCTTCCTGACGCTTGAGCAACGCAGCCATTTGTAACCGCAGACGCTCGACCACGCGCTGCTGGGCGACTAGCACGTCGTTCAACGCCTGAATAGTGTCGTCCTGAAAGGCCAGACGGCTTTCCAGATCGTTAACGCGCTCTTCCAGGCTCATGCCTCAGCCCTCCACAAAGATAAAATGCTCGCTCAGGACCAGACGCAACTGTTCGCGAATGGCAGCAACCTGCTCGGCACTATACGGTTTGGCCGCAAGCTTGCCCCACACCGGCGCTGGCCAGGCCGCGTCATCGCGTTTGCGCACGATCACGTGCATGTGCAACTGACTGACGACGTTACCCAGGGTCGCGACATTCATTTTGTCAGCATCGAATAAATCCTTGAGCAACTCGGCCAGCGCCGTGGTTTCTTGCCACAGTTGCTGCTGGTCGGCGACATCCAACTGAAACAACTCGCTGATATCGTCGCGACGAGGCACAAGGATGAACCAGGGGTAGTTGGCATCGTTGGACAGCAGCAGGCGACTGAGCGGGAAATCGCCGATGACCAGCGTGTCCTGTTGAAGTCGTGGATCTAAAGCAAACACTGCGCGCACTCCCGGCTGATCTACAGAATTCAGCTTAGCGGCCATCCCTATCGACGGCGCGCCAAGCGACAGGACGGCAGCATACCTGCGAATGCCGCAGCCTTCACGGTCGCAGTGCCGAGATCTTGCGCTGTCGCTGCCCCGAGATGTGACATTTATGCACCACGCGCACCACCACGGAACCAGCAGCGCCTGAAAGACCGAAGAAATGACCGAAATTGCTGCTCTCGTTCCATTTGCTGTGCCGCGCCAACTGTATGAATACTGAACATCTGTAAAATTTTTTGCACCAAAACCGTACAGCGCGACTACGCTCACTGCGTCAGGCATCCGCCGAATACTCACTGGCGGGGTGAACCGGTAACGTTTTTGGTTGTCACGCGCGATTTCCGGTGTGGCAACACCATCGCAAGAATCGCGTCAAGCCCTGATAAAAAGGGGCTTGGCGCCCAGTATTCATGCGGTTTTTACAGGCACAGGCGGGTGTTCGAAAAAATAACCGCAAGAGAAACGCGGTTTGTGCACGCTTGTTGCATTCGTACCCATATGGACTATAAGCGCACCACTGGAAGTGGATGCCTTAAGCCCCATAAGAACAGTGGCAGGGTTGCCCGATGGAGATTCAAGTGTTTTGCCAGGGACTCTTTTTTACCGATGCAAAAAGGCCCAGAAACAGCGATAAAGTTGTCAGTCCGGCTGCATTGGTACTGTGAATTTGCGACATCCACAACGCCGTTTGCGACACCGTCGTAAAGAAGCTGAAAGGTTGGATTAGCAAGTATCGCCAACATTGTCGGCGTGATATAAGTTTGCGCCGACACAAAAAGAAAGAGCCGCCCAGATAATAAAACAGGTGGGACGGCAGTACTCTTCTAAAACCAAAGGAGCAAATCACGATGCGCGTGATGAAGTGGAGCATGATCGCACTGGCAGTTGCAGCAGCAGCCAGTACTCAGTTGGCTACGGCCGCTGCGTTTGTAAGTGACCAGTCAGAAGCCAAAGGTTTTGTTGACGACGCGAAACTCACCGAGACGTTGAAGAACTACTACTTCAACCGCGACAACAAGAACGGCGGCCGCGACCAGAAAGACTGGACCCAGGGTTTCCTTGGTAACTTCACCTCCGGTTACACCCAAGGTACTGTGGGTGTAGGTATCGATGCATACGGTTACCTGGCGTTGAAACTGGACGGTGGTGACGGTACTTCCGGTTCGGGCAACATGAGCCGCAGCGACACCGTCAACCCTAACAACGGCGCTCGCGACGTTAACGACAGCCAGGGCAAAGCCGGCGCTTCGATCAAGTTCCGCGTTTCCAAAACCGAGCTAAAATTCGGCGACATGCAGCCTAGCACTGCTCCAGTGTTCGCTGTCGGCGGCTCCCGCATCCTTCCGCAAACTGCCACTGGCTTCCAGTTGCAGAGCAGCGAAGTCAAAGACCTCGACCTCGAAGCCGGTCACTTCTACTCGGCGAGCAGCCAGGACAAAAACGCCAGTGATGGCGGCCTGTACGCGAACTACGCTGGCGTAGAATCGAAGACTATCGACTACTTCGGCGGCAAGTACGGCATCACCGAAAACCTGAGCGCATCGCTCTACGGCGCCAAGCTGGAAGACATCTGGAACCAGTACTACGCCAACGTGAACCTCACCACGCCTTTCAGTGGTGACACCTCGCTGAACACCGACTTCAACATCTACCGCACCACCGACACCGGTGACAAGCTGGCGGGTGAAATCAGCAACACTGCCTTCTCCCTGGCAACAGCGCTGTCGTTCCTGAAGGCACACACCTTCACCCTGGCCTTCCAGAAGGTCAACGGCGACACTCCGTTCGACTACATCGGTGTGGGCAAGAACAACCGTGGTGGCGACTCGATCTTCCTCGCCAACTCCATCCAGTACTCTGACTTCAACGGTCCTGGCGAGAAATCGGTTCAAGCCCGTTACGACCTGAAAATGGCTGAGTACGGCGTTCCAGGCCTGAGCTTCATGGTTCGTTACGTTAAAGGTTGGGACATCGACGGTACCAGCACTCCAGCTGGCAGCCCTTACACCGGCCTGTACGGTGAAGATGGCAAACACCACGAAACCAACTTTGAAGCCAAGTACGTTGTTCAGACTGGCCCGGCTAAAGACCTGTCCTTCCGCATTCGTCAAGCCTGGCACACTGCCAACGCTGACCAGGGCGAAGGCGACGTCAAAGAGTTCCGCCTGATCACCGAATACCCACTGAACATCTTGTAATTGTCAGTGGTTAGTTTCGAAGCATAAAAAAAGGCCCATCTTGCGATGGGCCTTTTTTATTGCCTGTCACTTCAGTTAATTGCCTGACCGAGAAGTCAGGCAATTAATTAGCAACCTATCATTGTGTTGCCGATTCCTGCACCACGCGAATCACGCGTTGCGGAAAAGGAATATCAATGCCGGCAGTCTTTAAACGATCACGCGATTGTTCGTTAAACATGAACATCACATCCCAATAATCTGCGGTTTTAACCCACACACGCAGGGAAACAGTGATCGAACTGTCACCCAAAGTCGAAATGACCGCCTGGGGTGCCGGGTCCTGCAATACGCGATCATCCTTGGCCAGATCCAGCAGCACCTGACGGGCCTTCTGCAGATCAGCTTCGTAATCGACACCGACATCGAACACAACCTTGCGGGTTGGCTGACGGTTGGTGTTGGTGATGATCCCGTTCGACAGATTGCCGTTCGGCACGATGATGGTCTTGTTGTCGCCGGTACGCAGCACGGTGTGGAAAATCTGGATGCTGTCGACCGTCCCCGAGACACCTTGCGCTTCGATCCAGTCACCGATACGGAACGGACGGAACAGCAGAATCAGCACGCCGCCAGCGAAGTTCGCCAGGCTGCCTTGCAACGCCAGACCGATGGCCAGACCGGCAGCACCGATGGCTGCCACGAACGAGGTGGTTTCAACACCGATCATCGACGCGACGCTGACAATCAGCAGCACCTTGAGAATGATGTTGGCCAGGCTGCTGATAAAACCTTGCAGCGCCAGATCGGCGTTGCGCAGGGCCAGCAGACCGCCGAGCTTTTGCGTGACCTTGTTGATCAGCCACCAGCCGATGGCCAGGGTGATCACCGCCAGCAGCACGCGGCTGCCGTATTCCATGATCATCGGGATCCACGCCTGGGACGCCTTGACCAGGTTGTCTACCTCAGCATTCAAATCCATGTTCTATCTCCTGATTTCCGGCTTTCCGGGGTGTATTCAAAACAAATGTGGGAGCGAGCCTGCTCGCGAAAGCGGTGGGTCATTCAGCCAATGAGTTGACTGACACATCGCTTTCGCGAGCAAGCTCGCTCCCACAGGTCATCTGACCGAGCTTAGTCGCGGAAGTTGTTGAACTGCAGAGGCATGCCGAATTCCTTGGCACGCAGTGCCGCGATGGCCTCTTGCAAGTCATCACGCTTCTTGCCGGTGACACGGACCTGCTCGCCCTGAATGGCAGCCTGGACTTTGAGCTTGGCGTCCTTGATGTGGCCGACGATCTTCTTCGCCAGCTCTTTGTCGATACCTTCCTTGAGCACGGCGTCCTGCTTCATCAACTTGCCCGATGCGTACTCGTCCTTGACCTCAAGGCACTGCACGTCGATCTTGCGCTTGACCAGTGCCAGCTTGAGGATTTCGATCATCGCTTCCAGCTGGAACCCGGCTTCAGCGGTCAGGCTGACGGTGAGGTCTTTTTCCTTGAACTCGAAGCTGCCTTTGCCTTTCAGGTCATAACGGCGATCGAGTTCCTTCACGGCGTTCTCGACCGCGTTGGTGAGTTCGTGTTTGTCCAGTTCGGATACCACGTCGAACGACGGCATGTAATCTCTCCAATAAAAAGGCGCGCTCGATGAGGATGGAGCGCGCTTGGCTTGCGGTTAAAATCGGGCTCATTATAACGGGTCTTTTCCTGACGACACGGCGCGCCTTACATGCCTGCAACCATTCGAGCAAAAAACTGATGTCGACCCCCTGGCATATTCTCGGCGCCGGCAGTCTCGGCACCTTATGGGCCACGCGCCTGGCACGCGCAGGCATACCGGTCAGGCTGATCGTGCGCAATAGCGAACGCCTGCGCAGTTACCAGACCGCGGGCGGCCTGACCCTGGTCGAACAAGGCCAGGCCAGCACCTATGCGGTGCCGGGTGAAACGCCGGACAGCCCCGAGCCGATCCGGCGCTTGTTGGTAGCCTGCAAGGCCTACGACGCCGAAAGTGCAGTCGCCCGCCTCGCCCCGCGCCTGTCGCCGGATGCCGAACTGATCCTGCTGCAGAATGGCCTCGGCAGTCAGGATGCCGTCGCCACGCAAATTCCGCATGCACGCTGTATCAGCGCTTCCAGCACCGAAGGCGCGTTCCGCGATGGCGACTGGCGTGTGGTGTTTGCCGGCCACGGCTTCACTTGGCTCGGCGATGCCGGTCATCCGGTCGCGCCAATCTGGCTGGATGATCTGCACGCGGCGAAAATCCCCCACGAGTGGAGCACCGACATCCTCACCCGCCTGTGGCGCAAGCTCGCACTCAACTGCGCCATCAACCCGCTGACCGTATTGCACGGCTGCCGCAACGGTGGCCTGCAACAACACCAATGCGAAGTCGCGACGTTGTGCGCTGAGCTGGCGGAATTGCTGCAGCGTTGCGGCCAGCCGGCAGCGGCGGACAACCTGCAAGCAGAAGTCGAACGCGTCATTCACGCTACCGCCGCCAATTACTCCTCGATGTATCAGGACGTCGCCAACGCGCGCCGCACCGAAATCAGTTATCTGCTGGGGCACGCCTGCGCAGTCGCCGCGCGCCACCAACTGAACCTGCCGCACCTCAAGCAATTGCAGCAACGGCTGATCGCTCATCTGCACAGCCTTGGATTGCCCAGCGACTGAGCAGCGGCTACGCTGGCCACTTGTTCCTTTGCTGCGATAAACCTGATGCCATTGCGCCAGCGCCTCGAAAACCTGCCGGTCGGCCAGAAACTGCTGGCCGCCCTGCTGGTGTTGTTGACCACGGTTTTACTGGTCGCCAACCTGACTTTTATCAGCGCCGCCTACTACATCTCGCAGGAAAGCATGGCGCCACAAGCCTTGCAGACCATCGGCCGACTGATCGCCAACCCGAGTCTGGTCAGCGAAGCCCTGCAATCGCCACAAAGTGCCGAACGCCTGCTCAAGGAACTCGACAGTTATTCACCGCTGCGCGCCGCCGCCCTGTACGACGGCAAAGGCGAACGGCTGGCGCAGGTGCAGCGCGGCGACAAACTCAAACTGCCGGAACGCTATCGGCATATCGAAGCCTGGCAACTGACCGAGTTTCGCAGCAACCAGTTGATCACCCTGCCCCGCCCCGGCACCGCGCCGGGACATTTGTTGCTGGTGGCCAGCAGCGAACTGCCGATGGCGTTCTACACCGGCACTCTGACTGCGAGCCTCGGCATCCTGATTTTCAGTGTGTTGCTGTGGCTGGTGATTGCCCGGCAGATCAAACGCCTGATCACCCGGCCGATCCATGAGCTGGAAGAACTCTCGCGCCAGGTGACCCGCGAAGAGAACTACGCCCTGCGCGCCTCGCGCGGCAACCACGACGAAATCGGCAGCCTCGCCGAGGCGTTCAACACCATGCTTTCGCGCATTGAAGCTCGCGAGCAGCAGCTCAAGCGCGCCCGCGATGACTCGCAGGCGGCTTACGATCAGGCACAAGGGCTGGCCGAGGAGACCCGCCACACCAACCGCAAGCTGGAACTCGAAGTCCAGGTGCGCAGCAAGATCGAGAAGAAACTCACCGGTTTCCAGAACTACCTCAACAGCATCATCGACTCGATGCCCTCGGCGCTGATCGCCCTCGACGAGCAACTCTACGTCACCCAATGGAATCAGGAAGCCAGCGCGCTCTCCGGCACGCGCCTGGACGAAGCGCTGAACCAGCCGATCTTCCTCGCCTTCGAGCCGCTGAAGCCGTTTCTGCCGCAGCTCAAGCAGACCGTCGAACAGCACACGGTGGCGAAAATCGAGCGGGTGACATGGTTCAAGGACGATGAACCGAAGCATTACGCACTGACGTTTTATCCACTGATGGGCGGTGCCGGGCGCGGCGTGGTGATCCGTATCGACGACATCACCCAGCGCCTGTCGCTGGAAGAAATGATGGTGCAGTCGGAGAAAATGCTTTCGGTCGGCGGTCTCGCCGCCGGCATGGCCCACGAGATCAACAACCCGCTGGGCGCGATTCTGCATAACGTGCAGAACATTCGTCGGCGGCTGTCCGCCGAGCTGCCGAAGAACCTCGAAACCGCCGAGCAACTGGGCATTGAAATCGACACGGTCAACCGTTACCTGCAAGGCCGCGAAGTGCCGCAGTTGCTCGATGGCATTCAGCAGGCTGGCGCCCGGGCGGCGAAAATCGTCACGCACATGCTCAGTTTCAGTCGCCGCAGCACGCGCCAGATGGCCCCGTGCGATCTGCCGGCATTGATTGATCAAGCGGTCGATATTGCTGGCAACGACTTCGATCTGGCCATCGGCTTCGACTTCAAGGGACAGGCGATCGTCCGCCAGTTTGATCCGACACTTGGCCCGGTGCCGGGCACCGCCAACGAACTTGAGCAAGTGCTGCTCAATCTGCTGAAAAACGCTGCGCAGGCGATTCACCAGCGCGAGGACGACAGTGAGCCGGGGCGGATCATCCTGCGGACCAAACTCAATCCGCCGTGGGCCGAGATTCAGGTTGAAGACAACGGCATCGGCATGAGCGAGAACGTGCGCAAACGCACCTTCGAGCCGTTCTTCACCACCAAGGAAATCGGTCAGGGCACCGGGCTGGGCTTGTCGGTTTCGTATTTCATCATTACCAATAATCACAAAGGCCAGATGGAAGTGCAGTCCGCGCCCGGCCAGGGCACCTGCTTCACCTTGCGCCTGCCCTTGACGCAGCCTGCCGCCATCGCCGCCGAAACCAATCAACTACCGAGGTAACCCATGGGCTTTCGCTTGTCGAAGATCTACACCCGCACCGGCGACAAAGGCGAAACCGGCCTGGGCGACGGCCGTCGCGTGCCAAAGGATCACCCGCGCATCGAGGCGATTGGCGAGGTCGATACGCTGAACAGTCAGGTCGGCGTGCTGTTGGCCGGATTGATTGCCGAGCGAGAGGCGTTTCCGGGACTGGATGAATTGATCGAGGTGCTGACGCCTTGTCAGCATCGGCTGTTCGATCTCGGTGGCGAGCTGGCGATGCCGGAGTATCAGGCGTTGAACGCGGCGGAAATCGAACGGCTGGAAGCAGCGATCGATGTCTGGAATGAAGAGCTGGGGCCGCTGGAGAATTTCATTTTGCCGGGTGGATCGATGCTGATTGCACAGGCGCATGTGTGTCGCAGCCTGGCGCGCAGTGCCGAGCGGCGCTGTCAGCATTTGAATGCGCTTGAGCCGTTGGCCGGGGTTGGCCTGGCGTACATCAATCGGTTGTCGGATTTGTTGTTTGTCGCGGCGCGGTTGATTGCGCGGCGGCAGGGGATTGCGGAGATTCTCTGGCAACCTGCTGCCAAGCCTTAGATTTGCAGTGATTTGAAGGACGCCTTCGCGAGCAGGCTCACTCTTACAGTTGACCGCATTCCATCAGAAGAAACACGGTCCCTGTAGGAGTGAGCCTGCTCGCGATGAGGCCAGCAGCCTTTACAGCGAATCAGGCCAGAACGCGCGAATCCCGGCTACACCTTGAGCACCATGATTCCAGGCCTTCTCACACTCCACCGGGCCAACCCCGCCCAACAGAAACACCGGTTTACTGAAGCCTTCAATCAACGCCCCGGCCTGCTCCCAGCCCAACGGCTGCGCATCCGGGTGCGTCAGGGTCGGCTGCACCGGCGACAGGGTTACAAAATCCACGCCCATCTGTTCCGCCAACGCCAATTCCTCAGCGTTGTGACACGACGCCGCCAACCAGCGTTCCGCCGGCAACGGACGCCCCGCCGCTGCGTATTTTCGCAACTGTGCAGAGGTGATGTGCCAACCAGCCGAAGGGAAATCGCCGAGCCACTCGAACGGCCCCTTGATCATCAGTTGCGCCTTGCCTGCGCACAGACCCGCAGCATCCACCGCCAGATCACGGTACTTGGGGTCGTAACCGTTCGGGGCGCGCAGCTGGATCAATTTGATCCCGCCAGCGATCGCCTTCTGGATACCGCGCAGCAATGCCGGGGTTTCCAGATCTTCCGGGGTGATCAGATATTGCGCCGGCAAACGCGCTGCCGCCACGATCGGCTGATTGGCTGCCGGGAATTCGTAGCTCACCAGTTCCTTCGCCGTGACCCAGGCCAATGGCTGACCTTCGGCACCGTGGGGTTCGCCGGTGAATGCCGAGACTTCCCAGACATCCAGCAACACCTGCTTGTCGGGGTAATCGTGACGCACCTTGATCAGCGGTCGGGCAGCACCAACGACGATGCCCAACTCTTCGTGCAGCTCGCGGGCCAGCGCGGTTTCGACTGATTCGTCTGCCTCGACCTTGCCACCGGGAAATTCCCACAAGCCGCCCTGATGCTGAGTATCGGCACGGCGGGCGATGAGGATTTTGCCACTCTCGTCACGAATGACGGCAGCGGCGACGTGTACGCGTTTCACGGGTTCAATTCCTCCAGTCCAGCCTTCTGCCACGCCTTGAAGGCCGGCCATTGGTAGACGGTTTCAACATAGGCTTGATCGGTGGCCGGCAGCTGTACCTGATAGGTGCGCAGGCGCACGGCGATCGGTGCGAAAAATGCGTCGGCCAGACTCACGCGACCAAACAGGTACGGCCCGGCTTCGGTGGCCGCAGCACGGCATTCGGCCCACAGTGTCAGCATGCGTTCGATATCGACCTTCACCTCCGGCGGCACCGGGCTAAGCGGCGCGTCGTGGCTGAGGTTGAACGGCATGTGATTTCGCATGGCGAAAAAGCCGCTGTGCATTTGTGCGCAGGCGGATCGCGCCTGGGCACGGGCGAAGATATCGCTCGGCCAGAGCTGCTCGGACGGAAATTGTTCGGCGAGGTATTCGGCGATGGCCAACGAGTCGGCAATGGTCCCGCGTGCGGTTTGCAGCAGCGGCACCTTGGCGGTCGGCGAATGTTTGAGCAAAAGCTCGCGGGTGTCGGGCTTGCCGAGCTTGATCAGTTCTTCCGTGTAGGGAGCACCGGTCAGTTCCACCGCCAGTGCCGCGCGCAGGGACCAGGAGGAAAGCAGTTTGTCGCCGATGATCAGGTGCAAGGACATGGTGTGGCGCCTTTTCGTCAGAGGAAAGCTTCAAAACTTGCTGTGTCTGAACCATCGCTTTCGCGAGCAGGCTCACTCCTACAGAAGATCTGTGGCAACTGTAGGAGTGAGCCTGGTCGCGAAGGCAGCGAGTCGGTCTCAGGTTAGATCAAGTGCGGTATTCGGCGTTGATCTTCACATACTCATGCGACAGGTCGGTGGTCCAGATGGTTTCGCTGCAATCGCCGCGACCCAACTCGATACGGATGGTGATTTCTTCCTGCTGCATCACCGCCGAACCCTGCGCTTCAGTGTAGGTCGCCGCACGCGCGCCACGGCTGGCGATGCACACGTCACCGAGGAAAACGTCGATCTTGCTCACGTCCAGGTCCGGCACGCCGGCACGGCCGACGGCTGCGAGGATACGGCCCCAGTTCGGGTCGGAAGCAAACAGCGCAGTCTTGATCAACGGCGAGTGCGCCACGGTGTAGCCGACGTCCAGGCATTCCTGATGATTGCCGCCGCCATTCACTTCAACAGTGACGAACTTGGTTGCGCCTTCGCCGTCACGCACGATGGCCTGGGCGACATCCATGCACACTTCAAACACCGCCTGCTTCAGTTTGGCGAACAACTCGCCTTCAGCGCGGGTGATTTGCGGCAATGCAGCCTTGCCGGTGGCAATCAGCATGCAGCAGTCGTTGGTCGAGGTGTCGCCGTCGATGGTGATGCGGTTGAACGACTTGTTCGCGCCGTCGAGCATCAGGTTGTGCAGCACGTCGCGGGAGACTTTGGCGTCAGTGGCAATGTAACCGAGCATGGTCGCCATGTTCGGGCGGATCATGCCCGCGCCTTTGCTGATGCCGGTCACGGTGATGGTCACGCCGTCATGCTCGAATTGGCGGCTGGCGCCCTTCGGCAGGGTGTCGGTGGTCATGATCCCGGTGGCGGCCGCTGCCCAGTTGTTTTCCGAGAGGTCGTCCAGCGCGGCTTGCAGCGCGCCTTCGATCTTCTCGACCGGCAGTGGCTCGCCGATCACACCGGTGGAATACGGCAGAATCTGCTCGGCGGCAACGCCGGTCAGCTCAGCCAGTTTCGCCGTGGTGCGCTCGGCAGCGGCCAGACCCGGCTCGCCGGTGCCGGCATTGGCGTTACCGGTGTTGGTCAGCAGGTAACGCACAGCGTTCTGCACGCGCTTCTTGGCCAGAATCACCGGTGCTGCACAAAAGGCGTTCAACGTGAACACGCCCGCCACGGTCGAACCTTCGGCGCAGCGCATCACCACGACATCTTTGCGCCCAGGACGCTTGATGCCGGCCGAGGCGATACCGAGTTCAAAACCGGCAACCGGGTGCAACGTTGGCAAAGGACCAAGACCAACAGCCATGAATGCGCTCCTTACTCAATGATGTCAGCACCGCCGCTCGCAGCGACGGTGGTTTAAATGGCAAAACGCCGCGACGGCAGGAGCCGGTCGCGGCGCGGGTATTTCAGCGATTGAAACGGGTTTTACTGGATCTGCCCGTGGCAATGCTTGAATTTCTTGCCCGAACCGCAGTAGCACAGTTCGTTGCGGCCCAGCTTCTGTTCATTACGAACCGGGGCGGCGGCGAGGGCCACATCGACCTCTTCACCGAGCAGTTCCGGTTGCTCCAGGCCTGGCGCTTCAGCGTGTTCGAACTGCATGCGGGCGGCCAGTGCTTCGGCTTCCTGACGCAGGCGTTGCTCTTCGGCTTCCGGATCTTCGCGGCGAACCTGAACGTGCGACAGCACACGGATCGAGTCGCGCTTGATCGAATCGAGCAGCTCGGAGAACAGCGTGAACGACTCGCGCTTGTATTCCTGCTTCGGGTTCTTCTGCGCGTAGCCACGCAAGTGGATGCCGTGACGCAGGTGATCCATGGTCGACAGGTGGTCTTTCCACAGGTCGTCCAGTACGCGCAGAACGATTTGCTTCTCGAAGGAGCGCAGTGCCTCGGCACCCGCCTGGTCTTCTTTCTCGTTGTACGCGGCAATCAGCTCGGCCATCAGCTTCTCGCGCAGGGTTTCTTCGTACAGGTGATCGTCTTCGTCGAGCCACTGCTGGATCGGCAGTTTTACGCCGAAGTCGCTGGCAATCGTCGCTTCCAGACCGGCTACGTCCCACTGCTCTGGCAGCGATTGCGGTGGAATGTGCGCGCTGACGGTGGCGTTGAGCACGTCCTGACGGAAGTCGGCGATGGTCTCACCGATGTTGTCAGCGGCCAGCAACGTGTTACGCATGTGATAGATCACTTTACGCTGTTCGTTGTTGACGTCGTCGAACTCGAGCAGTTGCTTGCGAATGTCGAAGTTGCGGCCTTCAACCTTGCGCTGCGCCTTTTCGATCGCGTTGGTCACCATGCGGTGCTCGATCGCTTCGCCGGGCTGCATGCCCAGGGCTTTCATGAAGTTCTTCACCCGGTCAGAGGCGAAGATGCGCATCAGGCTGTCTTCCAGCGACAGGTAGAATCGGCTCGAACCGGCATCGCCCTGACGGCCGGCACGGCCACGCAGCTGGTTGTCGATACGGCGCGATTCGTGACGCTCGGATGCGATCACTTGCAAACCACCGGATTCCAGCACTTGCTGGTGACGCTTCTGCCAGTCGGCCTTGATCTGGGCAATCTGCTCAGGGGTCGGGTCTTCCAGCGAAGCGACTTCAACTTCCCAGTTGCCGCCCAAGAGGATGTCGGTACCACGACCGGCCATGTTGGTGGCGATGGTCAGCGCGCCCGGACGACCGGCCTGCGCAATGATCTCGGCTTCTTTTTCGTGGAACTTGGCGTTGAGAACCTTGTGTTCGATGCCTTCCTTCACCAGCAATGCGGACATGTGCTCGGAAGTTTCGATGGTCGCAGTACCCACCAGCACCGGACGGCCAGCGGCCATGCTTTCCTTGATGTCCGCGACAATCGCCGTGTACTTCTCTTCGGCGGTCAGGAACACCAGGTCATTGAAGTCTTTACGCGCCAACGGTTTGTTCGGCGGAATGACCATGACTTCCAGACCATAGATCTGGTGGAATTCGAACGCTTCGGTGTCGGCGGTACCGGTCATGCCGGACAGCTTGGTGTACAGACGGAAGTAGTTCTGGAACGTGGTCGATGCCAGGGTCTGGCTCTCGGCCTGAATATTCAGGCCTTCCTTGGCTTCGATGGCCTGGTGCAGGCCTTCGGACAGACGACGGCCCGGCATGGTACGACCGGTGTGTTCGTCGACCAGGACGACCTGGCCGTCCTGCACGATGTATTCAATGTTGCGGTTGAACAGCTTGTGCGCACGCAGACCGGCATAAACGTGGGTCAACAGACCGAGGTTATGCGCCGAGTACAGGCTCTCGCCTTCGGCCAGCAGGCCGACGCCGGTGAGCATGTCTTCGATGAACTGGTGACCGGCTTCGTTGAGTTCGACCTGACGGGTCTTCTCGTCAACGGTGTAGTGCCCGGCCTTGGTGACTTCGCCTTCGACTTCTTCGATGTGCAGTTCCAGCTGCGGGATCAGTTTATTGATCTCCATGTACAGCTTGGAGCTGTCCTCGGCCTGACCGGAAATGATCAGCGGGGTACGCGCTTCGTCGATGAGGATGGAGTCGACTTCGTCGATCACGGCAAAATTGAGTTCGCGCTGGAATTTTTCTTCCATGCTGAACGCCATGTTGTCGCGCAGGTAGTCGAAACCGAATTCGTTGTTGGTGCCGTAGGTGATGTCGGCGGCGTAAGCGATACGCTTCTCTTCCGGCGGCTGGAACGGCGTCACGACGCCGACGGTCAGGCCGAGGAATTCATACAGCGGACGCATCCAGTTGGCGTCACGACGGGCCAGGTAGTCGTTCACCGTCACAACGTGCACGCCCTTGCCGGACAGCGCGTTGAGGTAAACACCCAGGGTCGCCACGAGGGTTTTACCCTCACCGGTGCGCATTTCGGCGATCTTGCCTTCGTGCAAGGTCATGCCACCGACGAGTTGCACGTCGAAGTGGCGCATACCCATGATGCGCTTGCCGGCTTCGCGGGCGACCGCAAAGGCTTCTGGCAACAGCTTGTCGAGGGTTTCCCCTTTGGCGATGCGGGCCTTGAACTCATCGGTCTTGGCGCGCAATTGATCGTCCGAAAGGGCCACCATTTGCTCTTCGAAGGCATTGACGAGCTGCACCGTCTTGAGCATGCGTTTGACTTCACGCTCGTTCTTGCTTCCAAAAAGTTTCTTTAACAAAGGCGCAAACATATCGGCAGGATCTTCCACACTAAAGGGATGGAGGGCGGCCCCGTGAGCGTCGCCCGTGCAGCCCTCATGGCCGCATGCGAACGAGCATTCTACCCGGAAACGGAAGTGAGGAAAGTGGCGATATTCCACGATGCTGGCACTGCGCTTTGACGGGGCTCACTTAAAATAGGGGCGTTTTGCTCAACTTCAAGTCATACAAGGCAGAAGTTAGTCGTTGATTTAATGGGTAAAGCGGGGGCAAAAGCAATGGGCGAGTGAGTTTGGCCTTTCTGCTACCATGGCGATTCTGTTACTTCAGGTGTTCGATCATGGCATTTCGCCCTCTTACGGCCAAAGCACCCGCCGTTCTCTTGCGCGAAGCCAAGCCGCTCAAAGCCATCCTCGGCCATGCCCAGCGCCTGGGGCATTTGCAGCGTCTGCTCGAAAGCCAACTGCAGCCTGCCGCCCGTGAACATTGCCATGTTGCCTCGTGGCGTGAGGGCAGTTTGTTGCTGATTGTCACCGATGGCCACTGGGCCACCCGCCTGCGCTATCAGCAAAAACGTTTGCAGCGGCAACTGCAGATGTTCGATGAGTTCGCCAGCTTGACGCGGATCCTGTTCAAGGTGCAACCGCCAACAGTGCAACGCGGCGCGGCCGGGCACACGATGGATTTGTCGACGGATGCGGCGGCGACGATTCAGGCAACGGCGGACGGGATAAGTGATCCGGGGTTGCGTGCCGCACTTGAGCGTCTTGCGGCGCACGCCAAAGACAAAACCTGAAGCAAGATCAAAAGATCGCAGCCTGTGGCAGCTCCTACATTAATTCCTGTAGGAGCTGCCGCAGGCTGCGATCTTTGCTTTCAGCGGCGTTTGCTGCCGCCCAGTAGTGAGCCCATCAAACCGCGCACCAATTGTTTGCCGAGGTTATTCGCGGCCTGGCGCATGGCGGATTTCAGCGCCTGGCCGGCAGCGGTGCCGAGAAACTCTCCGGCCCTGTCAGCCAAACTTGGTTCTTCAACCGCAGGCTTGCCGGCGGGTGCTTCGGCTTCCGGCGCCAGGCCCTTACGGCCCATGAGAATCTCATACGCCGATTCACGATCGATCGGCTTGTCATAGCGGCCCTTGAACGGTGACCCGGCGATCAGCACTGTGCGCTCGGTAGCGGTCAACGGCCCGATCCGCGATTGCGGTGGCGCCACCAGCACACGCTGGACCATTTCCGGCGTGCCCTTCTCGGCGAGGGTTCCGACCAACGCCTCGCCGATCCCCAGTTCGGTTAACACCGACAACGTATCAAACGCCGGATTGGGCCGGAAGCCGTCCGCCACCGCACGCAGGGATTTCTGCTCTTTGGCGGTGAAGGCGCGCAAGCCGTGCTGGATACGCAAACCCAACTGCGCGAGCACGTCATCCGGCAGGTCCGCCGGCGACTGGGTGACGAAATACACGCCAACGCCTTTCGAGCGAATCAGCCGCACCACTTGTTCCAGACGCTCCTGCAAAGCCTTGGGCGTGTCGCCGAACAACAAGTGCGCCTCATCGAAAAACAACGCCAGCAGCGGTTTGTCGGCATCGCCGCGCTCGGGCAGTTGCTCGAACAGTTCGGCCAGCAGCCACAACAGAAACGTCGCGTAGACCTTCGGCGCCTCGTGCACCAGACGACTGGCGTCCAACAGATGAATGCGCCCACGGCCATCGGCGGTCGGTTGCAGGATGTCTTCCAGTTGCAGCGCCGGCTCGCCGAACAAGGCCTCAGCGCCTTGCTGTTCCAGCGTCGCCAGACGGCGCAACAACGCCTGACTGGAACCGGTGGTCATCAGCGCGGCGTCGTCGCCGAGCATCTGCGGATTGTCCTTGAGGTGATTGAGCAGCGCCTTCAGATCCTTCAGATCGAGCAGCAACAAGCCTTCGCGATCGGCGACTTTGAACGCGGCGTACAGGGCCGACTGCTGACTGTCGGTCAGTTCCAGCAGGCTGCCGATCAATAACGGGCCCATTTCACTCAACGTCGTGCGCAATGGATGACCGGACTCACCGTGGATATCCCACAACGTCACCGGATAAGCCTGCGCCTGGTAGTTGAGCCACGGCATCCCGGCGATGCGCTCGGCAACCTTGCCCTGCGGGTTGCCGGCGGCACCGAGGCCGCAGAGGTCGCCCTTGATGTCGGCGGCGAATACCGCGACGCCGGCGTCACTGAATGCTTCGGCGAGACGCTGCAAGGTCACGGTCTTGCCGGTACCGGTGGCGCCAGCGACCAGCCCGTGCCGGTTCGCCAGGCGCATGGCCTGGCCAATTTCCTGCCCCGCGAGGTCGGCGCCGATAACGAGTTGCGATGAGTCAGGCATTTTGTCACCCGTTGGTTAATCTTTGATTCTGCATGGCCGATAAAGAGAGGTGTAGGACCTGACCAAAAGTCAGGACGGACATTTCCCTAAGGAGAGACGGAAATATCAGCTTACTTTCAACCTTGCCCATTTTGCGCGCTTCTATAAAAGCACGCCCTGGACATTAAGACCTTAGCGGAACCCCAAGCCATGAACAAAAATCTGCGCTTCAGCCATAAAATTTTGCTTGCCGCCGCCCTCATCGTCATTGCCGCATTCGCCTCGTTTACCTTGTATAACGACTGGCTACAGCGCAACGCGATCCGCGCTGATCTGAACAACTACCTCAACGAAATGGGCGAGGTCACTGCCGGGAATATCCAGACCTGGCTCAACGGTCGCATTCTGTTGATCGAGAACGCCGCCCAGAACATCGCCATCAACCCGGAACCGGCCAACGTCGCCAGCCTGCTGGAACAGAAAACCCTGACCTCGACGTTCATGGCCACTTATCTGGGTGATGCCACCGGGCACTTCACCATCCGCCCGGACACGAAAATGCCCGACGGTTTCGATCCGCGCGTGCGCCCTTGGTATAAAGGTGCCGAGAGCAGCAGCACCTCGACCCTGACCGAACCGTACATCGACGCCGCCACCGGTCAGTTGATCATCTCGATTGCCACCGCCTCGAAAAAAGCCGGGCAGAGCGTCGGCGTAGTAGGCGGTGACTTGAGCCTGCAATCGCTGGTCGACACCCTCGCCGCACGTGATTTCGACGGCATGGGTTATGTGTTCCTGGTCAGCGCCGACGGCAAGATTCTGGTGCACCCGGACAAAGCCCTGGTGATGAAGTCACTGAAGGAAGCCTATCCACAGGACACCCCGCGCATCAGCAGCGACTTCAGTGAAGTCACGGTCGATGGCAAGACCCGTATCGTCACCTTCGCGCCGATCAAAGGCCTGCCGTCGGTGAACTGGTACATCGGTCTGTCGGTTGATAAAGACCAGGCCTTCGCAATGCTCAGCCAGTTCCGCACCTCGGCGGTAATTGCCACCGTGATTGCCGTGGCGATCATCCTCGCGCTGCTGGGCATGCTGATCCGCATCCTGATCCAGCCGTTGCACGTGATGACCCGCGCCATGGAAGACATTGCCGACGGCGAAGGTGACCTGACCAAGCGCCTGACCATCGTCAATAATGATGAGTTCGGTGTTCTGGGGACGGCGTTCAACCGCTTCGTCGAGCGTATCCACGGCTCGATCCGCGAAGTCTCGTCGGCCACCGGCCAGGTCAACGAAGTCGCCCTGCGTGTGGTCGCCGCGTCGAACTCGTCGATGTACAACTCCGATCAACAGGCTTCGCGCACCAGCAGCGTGGCTGCCGCGATCAATCAGCTCGGTGCCGCCGCTCAGGAAATCGCCCGCAACGCCGCGCAAGCTTCCAGTCAGGCCAGTGACGCGCGCGGCCTCGCCGAAGACGGCCAGCAAGTGGTGGATCGCAGCATCAAGGCGATGAATCAGCTGTCGAGCATGCTCAGCGCGTCGAGCAGCAACATCGAGTCGCTGAACAGCAAAACCGTGAACATCGGCCAGATTCTCGAAGTGATCACCAGCATTTCCCAGCAAACCAACCTGCTGGCACTCAATGCCGCGATCGAAGCGGCGCGGGCCGGTGAGGCCGGACGCGGGTTTGCCGTGGTTGCGGACGAGGTACGCAACCTCGCGCATCGCACTCAGGAATCGGCGCAGCAGGTGCAAACGATGATCGAGGAGCTGCAGGTCGGCGCGCGTGAATCGGTCAGTACCATGAGCGACAGCCAGCGCCACAGCCAGGACAGCGTAGAAATCGCCAACCTTGCCGGGGAGCGTTTGAACAGCGTGACTCAGCGCATTGGCGAGATCGACGGGATGAACCAGTCGGTGGCGACCGCGACCGAGGAACAGACGGCCGTGGTCGAGTCGATCAATGTCGATATCACCGAGATCAACACGCTGAACCAGGAAGGAGTGGAGAACTTGCAGGCGACGTTGCGCGCTTGCTCGGATCTTGAGCAGCAGGCTTCGCGCCTGAAACAGCTTGTGGGTAGTTTCCGGATTTAAGATCAAAAGCCTACCCCCTCACCCCAGCCCTCTCCCCCAGGGGGGCGAGGGGGAAAGGGAGCCGATCTTCATGCTGTTCAAAACCTGAGTTCGACTGAAGACGTTCAGCTCCATGAATCAAGCCCAGACACCTCGGTCAGTCCCCTCTCCCTCCGGGAGAGGGTTAGGGTTAGGGTGAGGGGCTCCTCCGCTCTGAAGCTCTTCAGCTCTACCGCGCAATCCCGACCGAACATCTATTCTTGATAAAGGTCAACCAAGGGAGAACACAGCTGCGGAGGGTTGATCACCGTGCATATCGCCGACATCACCATGTTCTACGCCCCGGCCAGCGGTGGCGTACGAACGTATCTGGATGCCAAACATCGTCGCCTCGGCTTCAAACCCGGCATTCGTCACAGCCTGCTGATCCCCGGCGCGGATTTCGGCGAACACGACGGCGTTTACACGGTTCCCGCCCCTGCCCTGCCCTTCGGCAAGGGATATCGCTTCCCCCTGCGTCTCGCGCCCTGGCGAAACGTCCTGCAGGATTTACAGCCTGATCTGATCGAAGTTGGCGATCCATACCTCACGGCGTGGGCCGCACTTGATGCGCGCCGGCAACTCGACGTGCCGGTGATCGGTTTCTATCACTCGGACCTGCCGCTGCTGGTCGGCAATCGCATGGGCCATTGGCTCACGCCGAATGTCGAAGCCTACGTCACCAAACTTTACGGCAATTTCGATCGGGTGCTGGCGCCAAGCCAAGTCATGGCCGACAAGCTCCGCAGCCTCGGCGTACGCAATGTCTTCGTGCAACCGCTGGGCGTCGATTTGCAAACTTTTCATCCGCACGCTGGCGACCGTAATCTGCGCGCCGAATTGGGCCTCGCCGAAGACACGCGCCTGCTGATCTTCGCTGGACGAGGCTCGAAAGAGAAAAACCTGCCAGTGCTGCTCAAATGCATGCAGCGGCTGGGCCCGCGTTATCACCTGTTGCTGGTTGGCTCGTCGATGCCCGCCGTGGTGCCGGACAACGTCAGTGTCATCGATGAGTTCTGCCCGGCCCCACGGGTCGCGCAATTGATGGCCAGTGCCGATGCGTTGCTGCATGCCGGCGATCAGGAAACCTTCGGCCTGGTGATTCTTGAAGCCATGGCCTGCGGCATTCCGGTGGTGGCCGTCGCGGCTGGCGCGTTTACCGAAATCGTCAATGAATCGTGCGGCCTGCTTTGCACGCCGAACAACCCGCAAGCCATGGCCAATGCGGTGCGTGAGCTATTCAGTCGTGGCAACACCCGGCTTGGCCAGCAAGCCCGCCAACATGTCGAACAGCATTACGCCTGGGACACGGTAGTGGACAGCCTGCTGGGTCACTATCACGCCGTGCTCGGTGATTCGTTACCCAGAGTTGCCAATGGCTGAGCCACTCACCAAACCCGCCGTGTTGCTGGTGCTGCACGATGTGGCACCTTCGACGTGGGCGGATTACCAGCCGTTTGTTGAAGCGATCGACGCCCTGGGCAACGTGCCGATGACGTGGCTGGTTGTGCCGGACTTCCACCGCCACGACACGCTCGACGCTCATCCGGCGTTTTCCCGAATGCTCAGCGAACGCGTGGCACGCGGTGATGAACTGGCGCTGCACGGTTATTACCATGACGATCAGGAACCCGGCCCGCACACCCCGCGAGACTGGTTTATGCGCCGCGTTTATACCCACGAAGGCGAGTTCTATCGGTTGTCCCACGACGCCGCCCTGACCCGACTGCGCGCCGGTATCGAAGTGTTCCAGCGCCACAACTGGCCACTGCACGGTTTCGTCGCCCCGGCCTGGCTGATGAGCGATGGCACCCGCCAAGCCTTGCGCCAATTGCCGCTGCGTTACACCAGCGACCCGCAACATCTTTATCTTCTGCCGGACTTCACCCCCATAGCGGCCCCCGGTCTGGTCTGGAGCGCCCGCAGTGCCTGGCGTCGAGGCCTGTCGAAAATGCTCAGCGATCAGCGGCAACAGCGCTGGCGCCAGGCGCCGGTGATTCGGCTAGGCTTGCACCCCGTGGACATGCGTCACCGTTTTTCCCGTGATTATTGGCTGCACACTCTTCAACAACTGCTGGCGGATGGACGCGTACCGATGAGCAAAATCAACTGGCTGGCACAACAGCGCGGTCAACTGGAACATGTCGCATGAGTCGCGGCATTCTGTTACTGATCGGCTTGCTCGCGGCAGTGCTGATCCCGGTGGTGCTGGGCGGCGGCGAAATCTGGGCGCGTCTGCAAAGTTTTCCGCTGCACTGGCTGCTGGTCATGTTCGGCATGATCCTGCTTTGCTGGGGCATCAATACCTTGCGTTTACGCTTGTTGCTCGGCGATCAGTGCGAGCGCGTCACGCCACTGAAAAGTCTCGGCGTGGTCATGGCCGCTGAGTTCGCCTATTGCGCCACACCCGGCGGCAGTGGCGGGCCGCTGACGATCATGGCGTTACTGGCGCGCAGCGGCGTACGTCCGGCGCGTGGCAGTGCGGTGTTTGCCATGGACCAGCTCAGCGATTTGCTGTTCTTTCTCTGTGCGTTGAGTGGGATTCTGATTTACGCGCTGTTCCAGCACCTCAGCGATCGCCTCGAATGGCTGCTGATGGTCAGCGCCGTGTCGTTGTTTGGCGGCCTGTTCAGTTGCGTGTTGCTGGCACGTTACCACCGCGCCCTGATCCGGCTGAGCGGTCGTCTGTTGGCGAGGATGAACGTCAAGACCGGTACCCGTCGCCGTTGGGCGCGCAAGCTGCTGCACTTTCTCGCCGCGTTTACCGACACGTTGAAATTGCCCTGGCAAACCCTGGCCAAAGTGTTCGCCCTGACCTGCGTGCATTGGCTGCTGCGCTATAGCGTGCTGTATCTGGCCCTGCGCGGGCTGGGCGCGGACTTGCAGTGGGCGTGGAGTTTCCTCGTGCAGATGCTCTCGCTCGGCGCCGGGCAGTTCAGTCTGTTGCCAGGTGGCGCGGGGGCGGCGGAATTGACCTCGGCGGCGCTGTTGGCGCCGATGGTGGGGAAATCGACGGCAGCAGCGGCGATTCTGATCTGGCGGGTGGTGACGTATTACTTTTATCTGGTAGTAGGGGGACCGGTGTTTTTGTTGATGCTGGGGCGGCCGTTGTTGCGCAAACTGATGAAGGTGGGGCAAGCATAAAAGATCGTCCGATCGCGGCCCGAGCCTTCGGCAGCTCCTACAGGGATTGGGTTTCAATGTAGGAGCTGCCGCAGGCTGCGATCTTTTCAGGCTTCGCCTGTTTCATCGTCCGACTCTGGTTTTACCTGCTCCCACAACTCGGCCGCACCGGGAAACTCGGTGCCATCCTCCGGGCTCATGTCCTCCGGGTCGTAGCGACTCAAACAACCCTCGCCCAACGTCGCCGGTGCTTTGGAAGTGGCTTTGTCCAGTGGATCGGTCATGGCTTTTCCTCAAAGCAGAAATGACAAAGGGCCTGGACGATTGAACGCCCAGACCCTTCGTTTTTCAAGCCTGTGTGAGTTCGATCAGAACACCACGGTCTTGTTGCCATGCACCAGCACGCGATCTTCGAGGTGATAACGCAGGCCTCGCGCCAACACCATTTTCTCGACGTCACGGCCGAAACGCACCATGTCTTCGATGCTGTCGCTGTGGCTGACGCGCACCACGTCCTGCTCGATGATCGGGCCGGCGTCCAGCTCTTCGGTCACGTAGTGGCAGGTCGCACCGATCAGTTTCACGCCACGCAGGGAAGCCTGGTGGTACGGCTTGGCGCCGACGAACGACGGCAGGAAGCTGTGGTGAATGTTGATGACTTTGTGCGCGTATTCGCGGCACATGTCCGGCGGCAGGATTTGCATGTAGCGCGCCAGCACCACCACTTCGGCGTCGTGCTGTTTGACCAGGCGCGACACTTCGTCGAAGGCCGGTTGCTTGTCCTGCGGATTGACCGGGACATGGTAATAAGGAATGCCGTGCCACTCGACCATGCTGCGCAGATCGTCATGGTTGGAAATAACACAGGAGATGTCGCAGTCCAGTTCGTCGCTGTGCCAGCGGTGCAGCAAGTCGGCGAGGCAGTGGGATTCGCGGCTGGCCATCAGCACCACGCGCTTTTTCTGCTCGGTATCGGTAATACGCCAGTCCATCGAGAACTCTTCGGCGATTGGCGCAAACTTCTCGCGCAATACTTCAATACCGAATGGCAGCGAATCGGCACGAATCTCGTGACGCATGAAGAACCAGCCGACCTGATTATCCGAGTGGTGGCTCGCTTCGGTGATCCAGCCATTGTGGGCTGCCAGAAAATTACTGACTTTGGCAACGATGCCAACGCGGTCCGGGCAAGATATCACCAGCCGAAAAGTGCGCATGAGGGGAAACTCCAGAACTTCGCAAAGGCCGCCATTCTAGCGACTGCGCAGGAAAACTGCAGTATTGATCAGCGCTGGCGTGGGCGCCGCCACGGCGTAAGGCGTTTTCACGGGGACGTTCGCCGGCATGATGGCGTGCTAATGGCGCTGCTTGATCAGACAAGTGTGAATATCTGTGATGACTGCATCACACTATTTAACTGAATATTCAATTTGCCGCTAATTCCCCGTAACTAATTCAAATAAAAACTCCGGTTAAATGTTTACTTGATGAAACAGCCTGACTATTATTGCGCCACTGTCCCTGCCATTCAGCACTCTACTAAGGTAGTAATCATGTCCTTGATCAACGAATACCGCGCCACCGAAGAAGCTATCAAAGAGCTGCAAGCCCGTTTGAAGAACCTGTCGCAAGACGACAAACTGCAAGCCGAGCTGGAATTCGAAGGCAAACTGCGCACCCTGATGGGCGAATACTCCAAGTCCCTGCGTGACATCATTGCCCTGCTGGATCCGGATGCAAAATCCAAAGCTCCACGTGGCGGCGCAGTAAAAACTACCGGCACCAAGCGTGCTCGCAAAGTTAAACAATACAAAAACCCGCACAACGGCGAAGTCATCGAAACCAAAGGTGGCAACCACAAAACTCTGAAAGAGTGGAAAGCCAAGTGGGGCGGTGACGTGGTTGAAGGCTGGGCTACCCTGCTGGGCTAAGCCGCAACGCCTTCGCAGAGCAATCTGCGATAAAAACAAACGCCAGCTTGCGCTGGCGTTTTTTTATGCCCGCCATTTGTGCGGCGGACATGTTCGATTTCAAAGATTCAAACGTTTGCGTAATGCCTCGACATAATTCTGCCATTCACCGAGTACCTGGTTTTGCATCGGCGTAGCATTTGGCAGCCATTGCTCTAGCGCCTGCGCAAAAGAATCGAGGGTATTCGGCGCGCCCATTTCGGCTTGCGACAAACGCTGCTGGCAAAATATTCTCCAGCGTTCCTGCTCTGCAAAATTCAAGGTATCGGGAAAGTTGCGTGCTCGATATCGAAAGAGCAACTCAGGCAAACGTTCATCATCGAAAGGCCATTGCTCTTGCGCTAATTGCGCAGGGTCTGCGGTTCTCACTTGCTCACATAGACGTCGATCGCGGTCACCGATAAATCCGTCGTACAACTGTTGTTCCGGATCCTCGCTCGGGGTGAAGTCTTCGCTGGCATAAATCGTCGCAACTTTATCTTTCCAGACTAGTTGTGCGTCAGTTAGCCGCAGTGCCCGTTCCTGATAAAGCGTCATGTCCAGGCCCAGGCGTTGCTGATCTGCCGGACGCAACACCGCCAGCGGTGCGACCACCGGGCAACGGTTGACGTGAATCAGCTTCAGCGGCACCGGCAACTCACCTTCCAGCAAGTCATCGCGGCGGGTGTACAGGCGCTGGCGCAGGGTTTGTGCGTCGAGGTCGAGCAAACCCTGCGGGTCGAGGTGCAGGTCGCAGACGATCAAGGCGTTACGGTTTTTCGGGTGCCAGGCCAGTGGCAGTACCACTCCGATGTAATTGCGCGCCGCTGAAAAACGCCCGGAAACATGCACCATCGGCTGCAAAAGACGAATCTGGTCCATGACTTTCTGCTTGCTGCGCAACTGGAACAGCCAGTCATACAGCTTGGGTTGTTTCTCGCGGATCAGCCGCGCCAGCGCGATGGTTGCGCGTACGTCCGACAACGCTTCGTGGGCATGGCCATGGTCAATATTGTTGGCGGCGGTCAGGCGTTCGAGCTTGAGGGTGACGCGGCCTTCGTCATCGGTCGGCCAGACCAGCCCGTCGGGGCGCAGTGCGTAGGCGGCGCGCACCACATCGATCAAGTCCCAGCGGCTGTTACCGCCTTGCCACTCACGGGCGTAGGGATCGAAGAAATTGCGATACAGGCTGTAGCGGGTCATCTCGTCGTCGAAACGCAAGGTGTTGTAACCGGCGCCGCAGGTACCGGGCGCCGCCAGTTGCGCATGCACCCGGGTCATGAAGTCGGCCTCGCTCAAACCCTTGTCGGCGAGCTGGCTCGGGGTGATGCCGGTAATCGCGCATGCCGCCGGATGCGGCAGGATGTCTTCGCTGGGCTGGCAATAGAGATTGACCGGCGCGTCGATTTCGTTGAGGTCGTGGTCGGTGCGAATCCCGGCAACCTGCAACGGGCGGTCGCTACGGGGATTGATGCCAGTGGTTTCGTAGTCGTACCAGAAGATGGAAGTCACGGGCGGTTCCTGAACTGAAGATCGGCGAAGTCTAGGCGCTCAACCGCGGTCGCGGCCAGCCTCGCGTCATTCAAGCACCTTGTGCCACACGATGTGCAATACATAGTTATGTCGTTTTCCCCCGAGAGGCTGCTAGCATCGGACCCACTTGCACCCCGAACAGGCGAACATCAGGTAGCCCATGCTCGAGACCACAGCACCGCCAAGGAAAGCACCGCTGCCCCCGCCGCTCGATACGCGGCACCAGGTCGAAACGCCGGAAGGCATCGACCTGCCCTTGCGTCCGGCCGGGTTGATGGTGCGTGCGCTGGCTTTCACGATCGACCTGGGCCTGCGCGGGGTGATCCTCGGTGTGTTGTTCATTGCCCTCGCCTTCCTTGGCAAACTCGGCATGGGCCTCGGCTCGCTGCTGCTGTTTGCCGTGAGCTGGTGGTACATGGTGCTGTTCGAAGTGCTGCGCCAGGGACGCTCGCCGGGCAAACAGTGGATGGGCTTGCGGGTCGTCCATGATGACGGCACAGCGGTCGGCTGGTCAGCCTCGCTGCTGCGCAACCTGCTGCGATTCGTCGACTTGCTGCCCTTCGGCTATTTCTTCGGCGCCATCAGTTGCCTGCAACACCCGACGTTCAAACGCCTCGGCGACATCGCTGCCGGCACCCTGGTGGTTTACACCGAACGCCCTCTCAAGCGTCCGCAGTTGCCCGTCGCCGAACCTCGGCGCGCACCGGTCCCGCTGACCCTCAGCGAACAACGCGCGGTGCTCGGGTTTGCCGAGCGTCAGGGCGAGTTGTCGCCGGCAAGGGTCAATGAGCTGGCGGCACTGCTCGCCCAGCCCCTGCATATCTCCGCGCCGAAAGCGGTCACCGAACTCAACGGCATCGCTCGCGGCTTGTTGGGCCCGACATGAAACAGAGCCTTTTCGAAAGTCGTCACAAGGCCGAATGGGAGCGTTTTGCGCTGGCACTCGAACGCCTTGAACACGGCAAGCAAACCTCGCAGGTCAGCGGTTTCCCCAAGGCGTATCGCCGGCTGTGCCAGCACCTGGCGCTGGCGCAGGAACGTGGCTACAGCAGTTTTCTGATCGACTCGTTACAACAACAGGCGCTGCGCGGCCATCAGCAACTTTATCGCCATCGCAGTCGACTCGGCGCCAATCTGCTCAGTTTTGTCCTCGCGGACTTCCCGCGACTGGTGCGCGCCGAATGGCCCTTCGTACTGATTGCCGGCCTGTTGTTTTTCGGCAGTCTGATCGGTGTCGGTGTGCTGGTTTATGCATTTCCCGAACTGGTCTACAACCTGATTCCCGCCGATCAGGTGCGCGAGATGCAAGGCATGTACGACCCTGTCGCCGGGCACCTCGGGCGCACCGTCGAACGGGCGGCCAGCGAAGACTGGGTGATGTTCGGTTACTACGTGATGCACAACATCGGCATCGCTTTTCAGACCTTCGCCAGCGGATTGCTCGCCGGTGTCGGCAGTGCGTTCTTTCTGTTCTACAACGGTCTGGTGATCGGAGCCGTGGCCGGTCACCTGAGCGAAATCGGTTTCGGCCAGACCTTCTGGCCGTTTGTGATCGGCCATGGCGCCTTCGAACTCAGCGCCATTGCCCTGGCCGGCGCCGCTGGCTTGAAACTGGGTTGGGCACTGATTGCACCAGGGCGCCTGACTCGCGGCGAAGCGCTGCGCCTGGCCGCGCGCAAGAGCGTGTTGCTGATCTGCGGGGTCATGCTGTTCCTGCTGATCGCGGCGTTCATCGAGGCCTATTGGTCGTCGAAAACCGCTGTCACGCCGCTGACCAAATATGCCGTTGGCACAGGGCTTTGGGCGTTGGTGGCGATGTACCTGCTGTTCGCCGGAAGGATCCGCCATGCGCCTGAGTGACGCCACTGTGGTGATCCGCCCGCGCACCACTTGGGAAGCCATGGACCTCGGCGTGCTCATGAGTCAGCGTCATCGACGCCTGCTGATGACCAGTTGGGCGATCGTCACCCTGCCGCTGTTTGTCCTGCTCAGTCTGCTGCTGTGGGACTCGCCGTCGCTGGCGATCTTCATTTTCTGGTGGCTGAAACCTGCTTATGAACGCCTGCCGCTGTACATCCTGTCGAAAGCCCTGTTCGGCGAAACGCCCACACTCAAACAAGCCCTGCGCGCATGGCCGCGCCTGCTCAAGCCTCAACTGCTGGCCAGTCTGACCTGGCGACGGCTGAGTTTCAGCCGCAGCTTTCTGCTGCCGGTGATGCAGCTCGAGGGCCTCGACGGCGCTGCTCGGCAACAACGCCTGCAAGCGTTGTTGCAACGCAATGCGGGGGCCGCGCAATGGCTGACCATCATCGGCGTGCACCTGGAAACCGCGCTGTGGATCGGCTTGATGGTGCTGTTCTACATGTTGTTGCCCCAGCAGATCGAAACCGACTGGGACTGGCAGACTCTGATTCTCTCCGCCGATCATCACTGGCGTTGGCTGGAACATCTGACCAACGCTTTTTACGCGCTGATCCTCGTGGTCTGGGAACCGGTCTACGTCGCCTGCGGCTTCAGCCTTTACCTCAACCGCCGCACGCAACTGGAAGCCTGGGACATTGAACTGGTGTTCCGCCGCTTGCGCCAACGCCTGAACAACGGCGTACTCGGTGTGCTGTTGGCGATCTGTCTGGTGCTGCCGAATCTGCAACCGGCATGGGCCGCTGAAAACGCCAACGCTGACGATGCCCCGAGCGCTCCACGCCTGCTCAATCAGCCAGTGACCAGCCAGGCCGCGCACGACAGCATCAAGGCCCTGCTGGAGCAGGCACCGTTCAAGAACAAGCAATCCGTCACCCGCTACCGGTTTGGCGATGACCCGGCCGCACCGGCCACGGAGAACAAACCCGGTGAAGCCCCGCAGTGGCTGAAAACCTTGCTGGGCTGGCTCGAGGGTCAGCATTTCAACGTTCTCGCCAAGGTCATTGAAGTGCTGCTGTGGGCCACGCTGATCGCCGCACTCGGCTGGCTGATCTGGCGCTATCGCGACTTTCTGCGCACCTTCGTCAGTCGCCGGCCGAGTCTGCCAACACGCATCAAGCGACCGCAGCCACAACAAGCGTTTGGCCTGGACCTGAACCGAGAAACCCTGCCGGATGACATCGCCGGCAGCGCCGAACAACTCTGGCTGAGCGATCCGCGAGCAGCGTTGGGTCTGCTCTATCGAGGCTTGCTCAGCCATCTGCTGCATGACTATGCCCTGACACTGAAACCCGCCGACACGGAAAACCAGGTACTGGCGCGTATCGAACAAATGCAACGTCCAGAATTGCTGCTGTACAGCCGCAGCCTGACCCGGCACTGGCAAAACATGGCTTACGGGAATCGAATTCCGCCGGCACAGCTGCAACAAGAGCTGTGCAGCGGCTGGCGCGTGCTGTTCGACCGGGAATTGGCCCGTTGAACCGGCGCACGTTGTGGCTGGTTGGCGCCTTGATTGTCGTGCTGCTGGGCACGTTGAGCGTCTATCTGTTCCTCAAGGCGCGGCCTTATCAGGAAGTCGTCGATCACGGCCCCTCGCCAGCCGCGCAGGCCAATCCTTATCTGGCGGCAGAAATGTTCCTGCGTGAGCGCGGCCTCAACGTCAGCCATGCCGAGAGCCAGGCGGTACTCGCCGATATTGATCCGCGCGGGCATACGCTGTTGTTGTTCGGGGAGCGTTCGAAGATGCCACCGCGCCAGATCGATCAAGTCCTCAACTGGACCCGCGCGGGGGGGCGACTGGTGTTCGTCGCCGAATCGTTGTGGGATGAACGCAGCAAACAGAGCAACGACTTGCTGCTTGATCGGGTGCAGTTGCATCAGTCCCTGAGCAAGGACTTGAAGGATCCACCCGAAGATCAGGAACAAGACCGCTATCCGCAACTGACCAAGCTGTATCTGGAGGACGAAGACGCACCGGCCTACGCCGGTTTCGATACTGACTTTCACCTCGAAGACCCGAACAATCTCGCGCAGGCCTGGGCCAATAGCGCCAAGGCCACGCACATGATGCAACTGACCTATGGCCTCGGCACCGTCACCGTGGTCACCGATGCCGACCTGTGGAAAACCCCGTCGATTGGCGAACACGACAACGCCTGGCTGCTCTGGTATCTGAGCGCCGAGACTGACGTCACCCTGATCTACAACACTGAACACGAGGGTCTGTTGGCGCTGCTCTGGCGTTATTTCCCGCAGGCCATCGTCGCCCTGCTGGCGCTGATCGGCCTGTGGCTCTGGCACGTTGCTGTCCGCCACGGGCCTGTTCAGGCGCCAGCGCCGACGGGCCGTCGCCAGTTGCAGGAACACCTGCGCGCCAGTGCCGATTTCATCCTGCGTCACAACGGCCAGCACACGCTGTTGCAAGCCTTGCAACAGGATGTACTGCGCCGCGCGCGACGCCGGCATCCCGGCTTCGACCAATTGAACGTTGCCGAACAATGGCTGGCGCTGTCGCGCCTGACCCGGCAACCGACCCGCGCCATCAGCCAGGCGCTGAGCCCGCCGCCGAAACAGCGCATGTCCGCCGCTGACTTCAGCCGTCAGGTCGCCCGCCTGCAAACCTTGAGGAACACGCTATGAGTGAACAGATCGAGCCCGGCAGCGCCAGCCACGCTGCCCAGCAACGCCAGCGTGCCAGCCAGTTGGCGCAAGCGTTGCGCAGCGAATTGCACAAGGCCGTGATCGGCCAGGAAGCAGTGATTGAAGATGTGCTGACTGCGCTGATTGCCGGCGGTCATGTGCTGCTCGAAGGCGTGCCCGGTTTGGGCAAGACCTTGCTGGTACGGGCGCTGGCGCGTTGCTTTGGCGGTGAGTTTGCGCGCATCCAGTTCACCCCCGACCTGATGCCCAGCGACGTCACCGGGCACGCGGTGTATGACCTGCACACCGAGCAGTTCAAGCTGCGCAAGGGACCGCTGTTCACCAACCTGCTGCTGGCCGACGAGATCAACCGGGCACCGGCGAAAACCCAGGCGGCGCTACTCGAAGCCATGCAGGAGCGCCAGGTCACCCTCGAAGGTCGCGCCCTGCCGATCGCTCAACCGTTCATGGTGCTGGCCACGCAGAACCCGATCGAACAGGAAGGCACTTATCCATTGCCGGAAGCCGAGCTCGATCGCTTCATGCTCAAGGTGCGCATGGACTATCCGGATGCCGATCAGGAGCTGAACATGGTGCGCCAGGTCAGCCGGTCGACTCGCGCCGACATGCTCGATGTGCAGCCGTTGCGCACGGTATTGCAAGCCAAGGATGTGCAGGCCCTGCAACGGATTGCCAGTGATTTGCCGCTGGACGATCAGGTGCTCGACTATGCCGTGCGCCTGGCGCGCAGCACCCGCAGCTGGCCCGGCCTGACCCTCGGCGCCGGGCCTCGGGCGTCTATCGCCCTGGTGCGTTGCGGCCGGGCTCGTGCGTTGTTGCGCGGTGGTGAATTTGTGCTTCCCGACGACATCAAGGGCTGTGCACTGGCGGTGCTGCGTCATCGCGTGCGCATTGCGCCGGAGCTGGATATTGAAGGTTTGCAGGTCGATCAGGTGCTGCAGCAACTGCTCGACCAAGTGCCGGCGCCGCGCCTGTGAAACCGTCACGCCTGCTGCTGATGTGGCTGGCCTTTCTGCTGGCCGTCGGCACGCTGCTGGGCACCGTGCAGGCACTCGACATCCCGACACCCTCCAGCCTGTCGGCGATCAGTTGGGGGTTGCTGTTGGCCCTGCTGGTGCTGGCGCTGCTCGACGCCATCCGCCTCCAGCGCCTGCCCTCGCCCCGGGTGCAACGGCAGATCCCCGGGAGCCTCGCACTCGGCCGTTGGAGCGAGGTACGGTTGCAGGTCAGTCACGACTTCGGTGATCCCGTAACGGTAGAGGTCTTCGATCACGTGCCGCAGGGTCTGAGTGTCGAAAACCTGCGGCTGACGGTCGCCCTGCAACCCGGTCAGTTCAGCGCGGTCAGCTATCGCCTGCGCCCGCTCAAGCGCGGTCATTTCACCTTCGAACTTTGCGAAATCAACCTGCCCAGCCCGCTGGGGCTGTGGTCAGGCAAACGTCTGATCGAGGTGTGCAGCGACATTCGCGTCTATCCGGACTTTGCAAAGCTCTACGACGGGCAGTTGCTGGCGGTGGACAACTGGCTCAGCCAGCTCGGTGTGCGCCAGCGCCAGCGTCGCGGGCAAGGCCTGGAATTTCATCAACTGCGCGAATTTCGCGAAGGCGACAGCCTGCGCCAGATCGACTGGAAGGCGACTGCCCGGCAGCGCACGCCGATTGCCCGCGAGTACCAGGACGAGCGTGATCAGCAGATCATCTTCATGCTCGATTGCGGTCGACAAATGCGCAGCCAGGATGGCGAGCTGGCGCATTTCGACCATGCGCTGAATGCGTGTCTGCTGCTGAGTTACGTCGCGCTGCGGCAGGGCGATGCCGTGGGGTTGAGCACCTTTGCCGGCGATCAACCGCGATATCTCGCGCCGGTAAAAGGCGCAGGGCAACTGAACATTTTGCTTAACGCAGTCTACGATCTGGCGAGTAGCCAACGTCCGGCGGATTACCAGTCAGCCGTCCAACAGCTACTGACCCGTCAGAAACGCCGGGCACTGGTCATCCTGGTGACCAACCTGCGCGATGAAGACCATGGCGAACTGACCAACGCGGTCCAGCACCTGAACCGCCAGCATCAAGTGCTGGTGGTCAGCCTGCGCGAAGAAACGCTCGACCAGGTGCGCCAGGCCCCAGTGCAAACCCTGCCTGAAGCGCTGGCCTATTGCGGCACGGTAGATTACCTCAACGCCCGGGCTGAACTGCATGAGCGGTTGAATGCTCATGGAGTGCAGGTGCTGGATGTACGCTCTGGTGATTTGAGCACTGAGTTGGTGAACCGTTATTTGAGCTGGAAGCGGTCCGGCATTTTCTGACGCCGCTCCCATAGCCAATGAGAGACCTACTCATACAGGCATACTCATATTTGATCCTCCCCGAACTTTAGCAACGATGGTTCCCCTTGCAGGCAGAATGAATTTTACTTCTGCATAACCATCAGCGTTGGTCCTGGTAGAAGCGATTTCAGTATTGGGGAAGCTCCAGAAAACCTCCTCTCCCTGGATAGGTATGAAGGATCTGTTAGTCACTCGCGCACGCATGTGAGCCTCTCCACCAACACCGATCTGCCCGTGAAGCTTTGCAAGCTCAAACATCTGCGGCCTCGTTGCTGGATCAAACACTTCAAACTCGAGCAATCGCGAGCCACCCAAGACCACCGTTGCCTTCAGATCATGCTGACCCGTTTCACCCGGTCTGAAATCAATGCGTGACTTTCCGTCTTGTCCCGTGACCGTTGGCGGCAGCGACAGCTGCGGGTAGTCCCAGACGATCCTGACGCCAGCCAGCCCCCGGCCATCGTGGCGCGACACCACCCGGATTTCGGCCGTTGCATCCTGGCCCAGATTAATATTTGTATCGGGACTGGTAAGCGAATCAATCTCCGGCACTACGCCGACATATCCCAGTTGCGCCATATCCCAACCACCCAACCCACCCCGGACAGTTGCCGATAGGACGTCTTCGACTCCGGCCGGATACCTAAAGGTCAACCGAGCAATACCCTCCTCGTCCGTCACCGACGGGACCAAGGCATTACCAGCAAAATTCCACCGCACCTGCACACCAGCCAATGGCAAGCCGGTGCGTGCCGAAACCACTTTGGCAATGGCTACCGTCTGCTCCTCGTCCGGCGGCAACCGCGAACCTTGCGGCTCGTACAGTTCACTGATTTCGCGCGGTTCCTCAAGCGTGTACGCCAGATCGACCGACTCCGAATAAACCGCATCCCCCACCGTTGCCGTCACCACCGCCGCACCTGGTGTCTGCGGTTTGAACCGTACACGGGCCACCCCATAAAAGTCGGTCAGGGTGGTCACCGTCCCCAAGGCTTCATTGCGCCAGGTCACTGCGATTCCCGCGATGCCCTTACCGGTGATGGACGAGACCACGGTCACCTGCTCGACCAGCTCCTGCTCCCATTCCAGCACCTGCTGAACACGACTATTGGCGAGAAGTTTCAACACTTGCTCGCCCACGCCCAACGACATCGCGTTGGCCGGTGACAGGCGCGCCAATCGCTCGGCGCTCAGGCGTAGCGCGAAACCGCCGTCCGTCACATCATCGCAGCGCAATGAGTAATGCAGGCCAAGCGCCGAGGGCCGGCGCGCAACGCCGAGCGCGGGTTCGAAGCGCAGCCCCAGCTCCGCAGGACCGCTACCGGTCAATCCCAAGGCCAGGTCTTGCTCGAACAATGGACTGCCATCCTCAAACAGCACTTCGACGACATGTGTGCCTCGGCGCCGCGGGAAGAAGGTTTGGCTGCCCCATGGCTGTTCGTCATGGCCATCGAAGCGCACCCGCACACCCTCCCAAGGGTCACGGGCGAGTGCCATAAAAGACAAGACGCGCTGCTCTTCGTAGCCGTCGAACGGGCTGAGCACGCTGGCCAACACCTGCTGCTGACCAGCGGTGCCCGGCGTCAAGCCAAAGCCCGACCAGCCAAGGTCATCGCTGGCGACTGTTTCGAGGCCGGCCGCCGTCTTCCACTGCACCGCCACCTGCGCCACCGCCTGGCCGGTGAATGCTGAAAACACCCTGACCCAACTCCAGGCTTTATCCTTGCCGATGACGGCATCAACCGCAGACTCGCGCCAGTCGCCAATGCGCAATTTGTTGTGGGCGAGCTGCATCGGGTTGGCGCTCATGGACAAACTCAATGCAGGCAAAAAAAGCCCGAGCGTAAAGTCACCGCAGACCTTGCTCGCAGTGAAGTCCAGACTCCATGCAATACCGCCATCGCTCAGCGTCTGGGTAACATGGAGCGGCGGTTCGACGCTTGCATCCAGCTCGCCGGCCGGTGTTCCCAGCCACATCAACGTTCCCTGCAGCCCCACCAAGGGGCTCAGCGCATTGGGTAAATAGCGCACGTTGTGTCTGGCGCCGAGGCATGGAAACAATCTCTGGCTGGCTATTGTCGCGGTCACCTGATCCAGCATCACCGTCAATTCGTCAAACAGCTCCGTAGCGATCAACCGACCGAACAACTCTCGGGGTGACGCCAGCACCGGGCTGCTCAATACCAGACTGAACAGGCTGCTGCTACTCGATGCCACTTGTGAACTGAACGTCCATTCCAGCCCCTTCGACTCCAGCTTCAAGGGCACGCCGATACCCGCGACGGTCAAGCCGATCCCCGGCGACTCACCGCGCCATTGCAGCGTTACCAACTGGTCGAGCAACGAACTGCCGGCCGTCGCTTCAATGCGCAGGGTGTGCGAAGCCCCACGCCAGCACAGCAACCCCAGCTCGGCCAGATCCACTTCAGTGTTGTCGAACAAGATCCTGATCTGATTCTTCCATGGACTGCTCGGCAATGCCTTGACTGCAAACGGCCGCTCGATTGCGAGCGCGTCGGCGTGCGCTCTGACGCGGGCGGTCACCACCAGGTCGCCACCCCGAGAGGGCTGGTAAAGCACGCTGGCCCAGCCACCGCTACCCGATTGGGTCGAGATCGTGCCTTCGGGCGTCAGCCAGTCGACCAATGCATTGTTGACCGGATCGCCGTCGCCACTGGTGACCACGTGCACCACTTGCACCACTTGAACCCGCAGCAGGACGCTTTCGCGCTCATCCACCACCGGAAACTTGTTAGCCAACTGAACGTCACCGATGCGCACCAGGTTACGCGCGAGTGACATCGGTTTTCTGCTGGAGGGCGACAACAGCTTCGAACACGACAACAACAAATGGAAGCGACCGTCGAGTTTGTCCTGACAGATAAAATCCCAGCTCAGGTCTGTTGCCCCCACCGATACTGGCTCTTCCAGTTCAGGGCGCACCTGCACGCCCAACTGTGCCGCAGAATCCCCTTCCCAGCGCATGGCCAACTCAGTGCCGCGCAACACCTCAGGCAGCCGGACACTCAACTGATAGGTAGAACCACGATTGGGATATCCGGTCGTTTGCGCCCAAGGCAAGGCGTTGCCCTCGACCACCGCCAGCACGTCCTTCCATGGATCGGTCGCGAGTACCCGAACATCCAGCGTTGTAGTCTCGACGCCACTTGCATAGTACGGACTCGTTACCGAGGCCTTGATCGCAACATCGCCCGCAGTCGTGGGCGGGAAATCGAAATACGCCCACCCCTCGGGATCGGTGGGCGTAGTGCCGAGAATCCCCTGCCCGTCGATCGCCCAGGTCACCGTGCGCCCGGCCAGATATTGACCGGTGTACCAGGAGGCCACTCGCACGCCTAGCCGCACCGATTGCGCCAACTCCAGCACCGGGTAATACACGGCCTCCAGCTTCTCGCGAAACACCAGCCGGTGATGGCCCAGCGAGACCTGTATCGGGTAGGGCGCAGCGGTGTATTGGTTTACCAGTTTGATCGTGAACAGATACGGCCCCTGATCACCGATCAACGGGCACTGCAAAACCCACGGTAAATTCAGCGGATGATCGACGCCCCAGTCAGGCGTCGCGGTAACGGCGCCTTGCGGGTTATCGTCGCTGATCAACGCGGCTTTGGTGTATAGCCAGGGGCTGGCGGGTTCGGGAACACATTCAAGCCGATGCTGAAAGCCACCGTTTGAACCCAGGCACAGGTAGAGCAACCCGCTGGCCGGCAATTGCTCATCGTCCAGCTTCAGTGTCTGCAGCACTGCTGGCTCAAGGTGCAGGGCCAGATGAATGCGAGTGATCAGGATCCTCTGGTGATAGTCATCGGGATCAGCATTGGCCGGAGCGACCACCGTGACGCGGATCTTGTCCAGGCGCTGCAACGGCAGATCGAACGGAGCGTTGTACTCTATTGGCTCGAATACCAGCGGCGGTCTGCTGGCGACACTTGCCTGGTCCTCTGCAAGTTCGCGAGGGCTGGCCGGCGGCAACGAGATTTCTCTCAACACGGTTCCATCTTCAGCCGTGATGAGCATGCGGCCCGCTTCGGCATGCCGCGTTTCATACAGAAAACTCAATACATACCTGGCGCTGGCATCCGGCTCTACCGGTACGGTGACCTGCTGCCAGGCAGAACCAAGGTTGCCCGCAGAAAGCAGCCTGATCGGTACGCCGTCATACACCTCGCTGACGACTCTGACCTCACGCGGGTTGGCTCCTAGCGTCCAGTTTTCGATGCCCTGACTGAAATCACCATTGAGCAGCAGACTGTCATTGGCCTGAACGACTGGATCAAACATGATTGCCTGCTCCTTTGACATTGCGTGACTGACGGGAACTCATAGCCCGGGTGACCAGGTCTTTGACGGCAAGGGTAAACGTCGGCTCACCGGCCTTGGCCGTGTAGCGGATACGCACGATGACGTCGGTGAGCGATTTGAGCATCGGCGCTTGCCGCTCGCTCTTGGGCCACGGAAAGTGCAACTGCCAGCGCGAGACCGCCCCGGTGTTTTCGAACGGATTGAGCAAGCCTTCATCCGGTTTGCTGGCGTTCATTCCGGTGTCGGCGATGCCCACCGATAAACCGATCTGCTGGCCGCTGCGCAGATTGAACTGAACATCAGGTGGCGCCACTGCGCCTGTCGGCTGGTGCAGGTACTCAACCGAACGCGCCGTTGCCCGGGTGGCGGTCATGCTGCCGACCTGACGCAGCGTCGCCTGAACATCCTGGTAAGGGCCGGTCAGCACCGGGAGATCGACTTCGACCAGATTGATCAGCCGGCAGTACTCCCCCGGATGATCACGGTCGAACAGCAACTGCGTCAGCTGGAATTCCAGAGTGCCCTTGTCGATCAAGTCCTCCAGCGCCAGCGACCAGTTGGTAAATCCGCTCTGCGGATCGGCCGAATCATCGAACAGTTGCCGCAACGAAACGGTTTTTACCCGCTCCAGCCGACGCTCATGGCTTTGCAGATACAGACGGTCCATGCGCAGCAGATATTCGCGCAGGTGCTCGCCGGCGGTCAGGCCGTGACGGTTGTCCAGCCAGACTTGTGGCAACGCATCGTCGGTATCGTCGTCACCGGTTTCGGCGCTCAGCGACGCGCGGGCGCTCAGACACAGGCTGACCACCGCGTCGTAGGCCTGATAGTGCAAGGCTTTGAGTTGCCCCAACAGCCAGCCGAACAATTCAGCGTTGCTGGCGCGCTTTTTCAGGTAGTTGTAGAGGGTCAATGCTTGAGCGTTGGCGCGTAAGGTCTGCTCCAGGCTGGCCTTGGCCGCTTCCAGCGCAAACGCCTGCGCGCTAAGTTGCTCGTCAATGGCTTGCACCTCGGACCGAGCCTGATCGCGTTGCAACTCCCACTCTCGGCGACGCAGGCGATAACTCTCGGTGAGTGCCTGTTTTTCCGCGTCGGTCTGCAAAGCCATGGCGCCGATTTGCAACCCGAAGACCACTGCATCGGTGATGGCATCCAGGCGACTGCCACCGACGGCCATGCCGAAAATATTCGGCAGATTGGCCAGCACTGCCCCTCCGCCCTTCAGCGCGACGGCGCCCAGATTAAGATCTTTGGAGATCTGCAGTTTTTCCATGACCTGATATTCAGCATCGGTCACGTTCTCGTCGTACCAGGCCTGATACCGGTCGGCCCGCTCCTGCACCATGCTGCGGCTTTGAGCCAGAGCGGTAACGCTCGCCTGTAAATGGGCAATCGATTGCTCCTGCACAATGCGTGCATAGTCGCCCAGCTCCTTCATGTGTTCCTGTTGCATTTCCTCCTGTTCAGCACGGTCACGTTGTTCGATCAGGCGCAAAACCTGACTGCCGTATTCCTGCAGGGTCTGCACCGCACGCAGTGCCGACTCGTAAGTGACACGCCAGCGAAACGCGCCCACCACCAGACGACCGCCCATTGGCCGAGGCCCGCCGATACCGCCGTCGGCCAAGTCGCGCAACAGTTGATTGGGATCGGTGGGCGGGCTGAACAACGGAACGCTCAGCGGTTTGCCATCCAGGGTCAGATTGTTGCGCAAATTGTTCAGGCGCTGGCCGGGCCAGTCGTACAGTTCGAGCAACTGTTGATTGATTGGCGTTTTGAACGGCTCGTTCGCCAGTAATCCCATCAGCGGCGCCGCTTCGGCGACCGCTGGAATCTGCGCAAGGGAATACGCCAACTCACGTTCAAACTGCTCGAGCGCCGGACGTGTATTACCCTGTTTCAGCAAGCTGTCGACCGTCTGCACTTCCCAGCGATCCACAGTCCGGGCCAAGGGCGGTTCACCCATCAGAAATTCGGCCTGCACGTAACACAACTTCGCGGCCACCAGCGCATCGCGGGTAAGCTGGCGGTAATACCAGTCACCCCAGGCGATGAGGTTTTTTACATACTCGGTGAATACCAGTTTGCTGTAGTGCTCGGGCGCCGCGTAAGCAATCGCGTCCGGATCGGTGGGCATCCGCACTTCGTGGCCCAGATTGCCCGTCTCCTGAAGCGGACGGCAACGCCAGTAACGGGGTTTCGGTGGAGAGTCCGACGTTGCGATGGCTTGCGGATCGAACAGGTAATGCAGCCAGCTTTGTGCCTCGGCAAACCGGTCTTCGGCTCGCAGACGCGCGGAGACCAGGTGCGGCAAGTGAAAAAACAGCTCCCAGAAATACAAGCCATTCGCGCCGTTGAATGCCCCGTTCGGCTCAGTGAACTTATCGTCTGCCTCAGGGGCGGGTTCTTGCAGAAACTGCGTGTCCCAATCCAGCACCGCATCGACCGAGATGTTGCTGCGCTGTACCAGATCGGGACCAAACAGCGAGTTCAATCGGGCGCGGGGCAGCATGCCGGGCTGGCGGAAGGCGATGAACTGCGCCGCATCCCGGGTGTTTTTTTCCAGTGCTGGCGGGACTGTGCGGATTAAATCCGTCAGCGAGACCGTAAAGTTCCGACTGCCTTGAGATGCGTTACTCAGCGTAAAAGTGACCTCTCCTGTGAAGCCGCCCTTGGCTCGGCTCAGCGAAAGCCAATCAGTCGCCCAGCCACCGGCAAGAGGGAATGATTCTTCGATCTCTTCCGGATCGCCGTCTGCCGGATTGTTCACTTTCAAAATGAACTTGGCGGTGGCGTTGCCCGCCAGATTTCTCGGCAGACACTGTCCTCTGAACCAGAGGGAATCCTTGTCAGCCACCTCTGAAAACACCGCTTGCAGCCTGAAGTAAGGCCCTATGTTGCCTGCGGGTTCACTCGCCACAATTGTTGGCTGAGTCGCAGACGTCAACGGATGCTGAACGACCAGTGCATCGGTAAAGCGATGCGTCGCCAGGTGATCGAGCCAACTGCCATCGTCTTCAGGCAGCCGACGAAACAACACGTCGCGCGTCGCACCGACTTTCAAGTCGCTGCCGTTGGTGAGCCATACACCCAACCGGCCCTTGGGGTGGTACGCGTCGACCAGCGTGGTCGCAATCAGCCGCGCGCCCGCGCTTTTATCGGTGTCTTGTTCACTGCTGTGCAGGCTCAAGGGCGCCGACCAATCCCCACTCTGGTTCATGAACGCCAGATTGACGTCCAGTCGGTTCGGCAGGCTACGCTCCCCTGCCTGCCCCTTTACCTCGTCGCGCCACTCGGCCCAGACCAGGCACAAACGTCCGCTCCAGAACACCGGTCGTACATCCAGCACCCGGCCCCCCACTGGAATCTCGATCGCTTGCCATTCATCCCAAGCCGCTGGATTGACGGGTTCACCCGCTGTGGTCAGTTCGATCCCGGCCTTGCGCCAGAAATACTGAAACGGCTGCACCCGCTGCCGACCGACAAAATAGTAGGTGGCGCGAACCGCCGAATCGCCGTCCAGACAGGCACTGATAACGTCCAGGTTGCAGGTTTGTTCGAATGCTTTCAGATAACCCTGCAAGGCACGTTGCACCGAATCGCCGCTCAGGCGTGTCTGGTTCAAGTCATCTTCCAGCGCCTTGAACAGACGGGTCTTGCGCTGCCGCACGAACGGGGTGATGAAGTTTTCCGGGTGGAGCGCAATCATCGTCAGCGCGGCCCAGTCCGGATAGTTGTTGTACAGTTCCCAGAGCTTCAGATCGGCCTTATCGAACTCGACCTTTTCGTATCCGGGTTCAAGCTTGCGATAGGCCGCATGAATGAATTGCTGTGCACAGCTCGTCGCTTCCGCCACCCAGGAACTCTGCACCGGGTAATTATCCTGCGGGTCCAGACGCAATAATTCGAACAGATCCTGCGGCGTTCTCACAAAGGCGTAACGGTCTTTGGCGATATGGCCAATGCAATACTCGACCAAGGCGTTACGGCGTTTTTCCAACAGTTCAGCCAGATTGCTCTGAGTCATGGTCTGTTCTTCCTGCGTCCTGGAGCACACGCGCCGGCAACGGGCGCAGTCATGGGGTAACTGGCGGGGCGTCGAACGTGATGGGCTCAAAAAACGCCGTGTTGGAACTGGCCTCGCACACCACGCTGAACATGAAGGTGCCACCCGACGGGCTGGACACAAACACCCGTGTGATGCCCTCGGCATCGGTGTAACTCTGTTCAGGGCGGATCACCGCCACGGGCAAACTCGTACCGTCCTGGGCCTCGGCAAACCAGCGCACCAGACGGTTGCGTCCGAGATTTTTATAGTCATCGCGCAGCGTGGCGGTCAGCTCGAACTCTTGCCCCGCCGGTATTGGCTCCTCGGGTACCAGAGACATCAATGGCCCAGGGAAAAACAGCGTCTGAGCGTCATCGGAGACAGTGACGAGCGGTGCCTGCTGCGCATCGATCAGGGCCACCCAGAATAAAGGCACCTCCTGCCCCACGACTTTGCCCGGCAGGTATTCGACCTGCACCGTGCCATCGACTTGCGTGGCTTTCGCAGCGACCGTGCCCAGACTCGTCTGCCAGTGCACGTAGACTCCTTTCAACGCTTCGCCGCCGGGAGTCTTGAGCGTCACGGTAAAGATGATTTTCTCATCAGGTTTGTTGGCCACTACGTCGGTCTTGTCCGCAGTACAGATCATGCTGAGCAGCGGTTCAGGCACCTCATCGGCGAAAGACACCATCGGTGCACGGGTTTCCGAGAGGCTGAGCACGGCTCGTTCGGCGGCGAGTCGATAAGCGTCCTTGTCGATCGCTTCAGGCAAATTGCCCAACAGAAAAATCGTCTGGGCATCCATGCCACTGTGCGCCGCCAGTACGCGTATGCGCAGCAACAGGTCCAGTTGACTGAGGTTCTTCAGAATCTTGAGAGCAGGGTCGATGTGAATGACGCACTCGTGCACTTCCTGCACGCTCCAGTCAAAAAATGCCGCGAGCCGCCGTAATGCCGCCTGCTGCGCGAGCCACAACGCGTCGACAGACAGATCATCGGTCAGGGCATTGACCTCGCGCAGATAGTCGAGCAATTCCTCGGCAGGTTGCTCGCTCAACTCGAACGCTCGAGTCAACGCGCTCAGGAAATACAGCGTGCGCACCGACAACAGATGCCGGTCTTGCTGATCCATCCAGGCCTTGTGGCCGTACTGCAGAAGGTCCTCCAGCAGCCGGGCACTCAGGTTCAGCTTGCTCACCACCGCAGCGCGCCGCCGCACATCGGCCAACAGGCTCAACAAGGGATCCGGCTGCTCGGACGCACGCGCCTGCGGTGCAGACTGTTCGGCACGTTCCAGCACCCGGGCCAACAGTTGATACACCGTGGACTGCGCCCAGGTCAGTATCCGCAGCGAACGTTCGGCGTCGAGTGCGGTGTAGACCGCCAGACACTCTCTGGCAACCGACACTTGAGCCTCCCGTGCCTTTATCAGCACGCTCAACATGCGTTCGACGATCATCGCCCGCACTCCGGCGTCGTTTTCTCCGAGTCCGTCCCTGACCGCCTGATCAAGCTTTTCTCTGGCAAAGAGCAGGTAATCCGCCTCAGGCAAATCCGAAGCAATGACCAGCCCCGTGGCGTCGACCAGCGCTACCAGTAATTGCAGCCAGTCCAGCCCGACCAGCAAGGGGACGCCGGCCGTCTGCAGTCCGGCATTGCTGAACAATGAGGCTGGCAGCAAGTTGCGAATCTGCTCGAACAACTGACGTTCAGCCTCGGTGACCACCGCCAATGCCTGAGGTGGTGAAACCTGCTGCAACATCCACAACACCGGCATGTCGCGATCCTTGCACCAGGACGCGCAGGAATGCATGGCATAAATCAGATTGAGAACGTCGGGAGGGGTTTCATCATCGCGGCGCTCGACCATGCGTGGCAGGCCTGCCAACCCGTTGATCCAGCTCTTGCCGCCCAACAGGGTCAGCATCAGTACGCCTTCGACCGGCGTAATGCCCAGCAACCGCGGCAACTTCACCAACCGGTAAAAACTCGAGATCACCGCCGCGCTGCGCTTGAGTTTGTTCCCCAGCCCATGTGCCTCGGCAATGGCCGCCGCCAGGTAAGCGTAGGTCTGCAGATCGATACTCAAACCGCTGCATAGCTGACTGATCGTCAAATCGCTCTCGCCTTGCGTCGGCAGTGCCGAAAACTCGCCACCGTCCAGCCGCATTGGCTGGCGATAGTCACCCTGACTGTTGAAGGTGCGGTCAAACAGCGAGAGCACCTGCGCCCGGCCATAAATCGACACTTCATCGATAAACGCCGCGAAGTCCTGGGCCGTGCAACCGTAGCGCTCGCGCAGTGACTGAAACAACCCCAGCGCATGCACGCTGTGCGTGGAAATCCAGTTCGGATGAGCGGGTGTTGCCCCTCGCGCCTCGGCATGGATGGCTGCTGCCAGAAGCGCATCCACTTGGTCGCTGGGCAGGTCCAGCCATTGGTCCAGTCGCAGCTTGCGATTCATTCGCTCGTAGCGATCAATCGTCGTCGGCGCTTGCGTCAAGCGATGAAGAAACCCTCCGCTGCTGTCCCTGTAGTCGATATCGAGCACCGGCGATGTGCCGGCGTTGACGAAGACCGATCCGCAACGATGACTTTCCGTTTCCCCCGGCTGGGAATCTCCGTAAACAGCCACATTGGCCGAACGGGTCGGGGCGAACTCGCGAATCGACAGCAACGCCTCCAGGCCCCGCGAGTCCTGTCGGGTACGCTCGCCGAAGAATTTCACCTGATTGAGGTTTTGCCATCCAGCGCCGACCGTGCCGAAATTACGCGCGTAGTACGCATCCCGTGCATCGTCGTCCTCTGGGTCAATGGGGGCTTCAGTCAGTAACTCACGCTGATACGGACCCAGTCGCGAGGCATGGCTCAGTGCGCGTCCGGCATCGGTGTCCCACGCTTCGGACTGCAAAAAATAGGGATAGGCCAGGTCCACCATGTGGGTGATATTGCCCACCGAAAAACCGTGTTGACGGGCGACGAAATCGAGCGTGACCCAATGCTGAAAATACGGTAATCCATTGGGGTAGCGTGCCTCGAAGAGGGCGTCCTCCAGGTCCAGCTTTTTGGGGCTGTTTTTAATGATAAAGGTTTCAAGCACCGGGATAATGACGTCCAGCGCCGAGATCGCTTGATGCACGGCGTTGAAGTCGACGAGCAACTGTTTGAGATCCTGGCGGCGCAGGTGCAAATCCAGTTTGCTCGCGTCACCTTCAGGAAAGATCCGCTGATCGATCCAGCGTAACAATTCGATCAGATAGGCCACTGGCGAGTTCATCGCTTCCAGTGCCTGAGGCGGACAAAACTCATCGAACTTCGGATAGAACAGTCGCTCGTAGCTCGGCCCGTCAACGATCGACAGCAAACCACTGCCAGGATGGACCGATTGTGTCGAAGAATGGCGCAACGAGTGCTCGATGAAACGACGTCGCACGAAGATCGCCAGACTGTTGGCTCTGCGCAAAAATGCCTGCGCGTCCTCGGGATGCATGCTGTATTCGTCGACCAACCCGCGAACGCCGTGCTCCACCACATGAAAAATGGACCCGCCGCGCTCCAGATAGGTGCAGAAATCGACATAGCTGTCGCGTTGCGCTTCGCTGAACACCTGCTTCAGCAGTTGCTCAACGGGACGAATCACCGGGTTAGTCATGGTCGGGTTCCCTGTATCGTTTTCGTGTCAGGATGTTTTTTCGCCTGACGAGCCGATGCTTTCATGCATGAATCTGAGTCATGCGGCGGCTGGGTGTCTACTGTCATAAATGACAGTAGACACCACCACTCTTCGGAAAAGAGATCAATCCTCAGGCGGCGATGACACGTCGAAACGATCGCTTTCGATCCAGTCGGACAGGGTCGAACCGTCCGCTGCGTCGGTGATGGTCTGCTGGAATCGGCACCAGTGGCCGCCGGGACTCAGCGTTTGCGTCGCCTCGCCGCGCCAGCCTTGCGCGGTAACGGCAAGGCCTGCGCTCAGGGCTTGTTCCGGGTCGAACCAGGTCACCACGCGACCGACGCCGGTGCGCCCTTTACCGACGAAGAGAAGCGGATTTTCGACCCAGCGCCCCGGCGCCGGCTCATCGATGACAGGCAGGTAAGTGCCGAGCACCACAGGGTGTGCAGCCGAGGCGGCAGATTCGAAGCCGTCACGCGAGGACACCGCCACCATATCGCAGGTGCCGGCGGGCTGATCCGGTTCAAGCGTCAATGACCAGCTACGATCCCCAAGCACCGGACTACGACCGGACAGCGTGCCCTTGCTGCCTGTCAGCGTGACCGTAACGGTGTCTCCCGGGTATCCGAATCCGGACACGACAACCGACCGACCGACATGCACGCCCCGCCCGGGGCTCTCGATGAACGGCGCTGCCGGCACCACTTTATAAATGCGCGACGCAGTGTCCTTCGATTCATGGGACTGAAAGAATTGCCTGGCCTTCACGGTGTAGTTGCCGATCGGTAACGCCACCTCGGCCTGCCATTTCCCCTCGCCACTGACGGGGACTTTATCGAGCAGGATTTCGCTCGGATTTTCACGCCAGAGCGTCACCTGACCGAAGGGTTCTCCAGTACCTGAGAACCTGGAGATTCGCGCCAACGACTGATTGTGTGCCGGCACATCGATTTTCGGGGGCAACAGCACCACAAAATAGCTGCGCACATCGCTGCGCAGGGATTCCCTGCCGGCGATGGTTTGCGTGGCGTCGATCTGATACTTGCGAAAATCGAGTTTTTTCAGTTCGATGAACCAGTCACCATGCGCCGTCAGCCGTTTCGGATCGCCCAATGCCCGACCGTATTGGGCGTCGCACAATTGCAGCGTGGCACCGCTAAACCCGTTGGTTCCGCGCACGATCAGGTCATAGTGGGTGTCTGCGTTTTCATCCGGTTCGGTGATCAGCGGTTTTTCCGGGCTGACCCAGAACGTTTGCGTCGCTGCCGGCGAGGCGCGCCCTGCCACGGTCTGTATCACCGTGACGGTATGCTCCTTGTCCGGTGCAAACCCGATGTCTCGTTTGAAAGCCCACGTGCCGCTGCTGCCACTGGGTTCGTGTCCGGTCGTACTGTCGCTGTACTTCAGGCTAAGTGTCGCGCCGGGCCAGCAAGTGCCGGAGATTTTCGGCGACAGGCCATCATCCTCAACAGCAGTGATCAGCGGTGCCAGCAATGGCACGCTGATGGTCATCTCCACGGGCTCGGAGTCCAGAGCACCTTGTTTTTGCACCAACAGCACAACCTTGCTGGTGTTCGGCTCCCAGCGTGATGATGCCTGTGCCCGCCAGCCCTGAGCCGTGACCGCTGCCGGCGGTGCAAGCGACGCGCCGCCGGCTTTGTCTGTCACTTGCACCGTGGCTCCGCTCACCCCCTTGCCCGTCAGGATCGGCGTGTAATCGACCACGGTGTAAGCCAGGTCGGTCGGCGCAGGAAAACGGTCGATATTGATGATCCGTTCGACCGCTTCCGACACGGCAATGCCCAGCTTCTGCCGCACCTGCACCGTGCGTGTCGAACCCGGTGCCCAGGCCTGCGACGCCCGGCTCGACCAGCCTTGCGCCGTGACTGTCGCCGGTGGCGCGACCGCGCTGCCGTTCGCCTTGTCCGTGATCTCGACCGATGCGCCGGTAACGCCTCTACCGGTGAACGTCGGGATGTAATTGGCAACGGTGTGGGCCACCTCCGTGGGCGGCGGCAATGTCGATGAAACCTTGAACAGGTACTCCAGCGAAGGAATCCAGCCGCCGGCATTATCGGAAACCTTCTGCACGGCTTTCAGATCGTAATCGCCGATGGGCCAGTTCTGTGAGGTCGTCGTCCAGCGTCCTCCCTGCACGCTCACGGTGGGCGGCGGCGTTGCGCCTGTCGGGCCCTTGACGATCGTGATCTCGACCGTGGCGCCGGTAAAACCTGCGCCGGAAAACCCGGCAGTGGTGAGGGTTGGGTAGCTGACGCTGACGGCGGTCAGTGCTGGAGGGCGGATTTTGAACAACCGCGACAGGCTCCGGCCCGACTCAAGACCGTTTTTGATTTGCTCGGCAACCAGAGAAGCAGGCCCCGGAGGCAGCGTGACGGAAGCACTCCATTGCGCTCCAGTCAAGACACTGCTCTGGCCAACCTGAACAGACCCCAAGTCTTTGAACAGAAAAACGATAGCCCCTGCTTCGCCCTTGATACCTGACACCGTAAAGGTCGTTGCCTGCAGTGAAGCAGCCGCCGGAGAGATAATTTCAGGTATCGTCGGCCGCAACTGAACCGTCACGGGCACTTTGTTTGAATACCCGACGTGGTTACCGTTGAAACTTGACTGGGCGTGAAAGACAAAAGGGCCTTCGGGCAGATCCTTGCTCAGGTTGACTGTCCATGTACCGTTTCTGACAGTTGTTTCCCCATAGGATGCCCCCCCTCCCTCTCTGTATATCGTGACCACTACACCATCGTTGGCCCCGGTTCCAGAGAGCTGAGGTCTGGGCTCACGTATCACATCATTCGCGTTAGGCCGAGTGATCTGCGCCGGGGTGTAGGCCACTGTGAATCGGTAATCCGTACGCCCGAAGTCCTGCCCACTCCAAGGGATGTAGTACTGGACAGAGAAGGTGTGCGGCCCCGGAACCAAGTCCGAAACATGCTGATAACGCCATTGGCCAGGGGCTGGCTCGGTAACCCCCTGCTTCGAGCCGTCATCAAAAAACACGTGAACAACCGCCGACGCCCTAGGGTCTTTGGTGCCGCTGATAATTGGCCTGGGCCCCAACTGATCGCCACTCTGGAAAGAGGTCATCAGCGGTTTTGCTGCGATGACAAACGACACGAAACCCCAGTTCTGCCATTCGTTCCTGATTCTCGCCCGGAAACCGAAATGGCCCATACCGTCACGACTGCTGGCGGTAACGCTTCTGAACAACGCGCCAGCACTATTGGTATTTCCCGTGTAACGCTGGTTACTGTACTGGTCATCCAGTTGATATTCGAAAGTGCCTGACTCGCCGGCCTCGATATGAAAATACACCGGTGATACCAGCGCGTAATTTGAGCTGGAGGGCTGACGAAAAACGGGCGTGGGCCGCGCCAACAGTTGATCTGTTTCAGCGTCAGTATCAGCCGCTGCGGGCGTAACTACCGGATCGGTGTCGGAAGCGGACTTTTCGTGATCGTCTGCCATGAGAGCTCCCTCTGGTGATGTCATGGTCATTGATGCTGTCAATGACTTGATACCCCTGAGGTACAGCGCTCGCCTACCTGTAAAATCTGACAGTCCTGACGAACGGTATCGTTGCGTGGCGGTGTATTTCGTGGTGCTTCTTCAGCACGCCGGGAGGCTACAACGCCTTGCGCCTTTGCCTACAGATCCGCCTGAATCCGCTGGCTTGTGCGCTTTGCTGATGCCCCGTAACGTGGTCCGTGCCGCCGCCAATCAGCGGTCGGGTTTAGTCGCCCGGGGTTATACGAGAAACGTTTTCGTCGGTGAGCATTCTGCTGCGGGATCTGGCGGACAGCCTGGAAGACAAACCCCGGCATCTGGCGATGGCGATGGCGATCTATCAGTGGAGCGAGAGGGGTTTGTTGCTGGCGCAGAAGACGCTGGACAGTGAGCCGGCGATTGCTGTGGCCCAGGTGTCGCTGACGGGGCGTCTGTACTGACGCTTTCGCGGGCAAGCCCGCTCCCACAATAGCCAGTAGTGATCACAAAAGTTGTGTACGCCAGCGATCCTTGTGGGAGCGGGCTTGCTCGCGAAGCTTCTGGCGGTTTGAAGTCAGGCCGAGGCCGGCAATGGCTGAAAACTGAAGTACTGGCGCAACGCCTCGACCAGTTGCGCGTATTCCGCCGGTGGGCGCTGCAGGCTGAAGCCGGCGTCGTAATGCATCGGGGTGGCGTCTTCATGGCACCACAGGCAGCACGCGGTGAGGTCGATCACCTGCTGGAGGCCATCGCCGCACGGGAGCTTGAGACGCAGGCTGAAATCGACACCAATCATCATCGGCAACTGGCTGATCAGCATCAGTCCATCTTCGGACACGTTGCCGAGAAAGCCGATGGGTTTGTCAGTGACGCTGTTGAACACTCTGAGGAAATACGGCAATTGATGCCGTTCGATCCGGCGGTCAGTAAACATGCGCAGTTCGCCATGCAAGGCTCCATCACAGAGCCGCGCTGTGCTTCGGAACAAACCTGTGGGGCAGGCTCGCTCTCCCCGCTTCCGGTGTGCCGGTCGCTACGTCGCCGTCACTTGACCACTTGCCAGTCGCAGGTGTTGCCCCGGATCAGCGCCAATGCGCTGGAACCGGATCATTCGACTATAGCTCAGCCTGTACAGTCGGCCAGAGTTTGTATGACAACCAACATCAGAACCGTGTCGGGCGCACCACGGCTGCTGCACTGCGGGTCGGGTAATGGCCCAGGCTTTCCAGGGTCTCCAGACGGGCGCGGGCACGGTAGGCGTATTCGCTGTTCGGGTAAGAAGCCATGATGAACTGATAGGTCTGCGCGGCATCGACAAACATCTTCTGCCGCTCAAGGCACTGGCCGCGCATCATCGACACTTCCGGCCACACGTACGGGCGGGCGCGGCTGGAACGCTCGACCTTGGACAGTTCGAGCATCACTTGCTCGCAATTGCCGCGGTCGTAGGCGCTGTAGGCGTTGTTCAAATGATGGTTCATCGACCAACGGGTGCAGCCCGTGACGGCGAGGACGCTGAGGGCAAGGGCGGCAATGGGTACGAATCGCATGAGGGTTCTCCTGTCTTGAGCAATGTATCGACCCAGGGTCGGAAATCTTCAGGCGCGTTTGTCCCAAAGTTGTCGCGTTCAATAAAGAAAGTATTAAGTAGTGCATTCGAACAATGACTACACCCCAAGAGCATAGTAGCCTTCGCTAGCGCTTGAACTCAGGAGTCTTTGCATGTCCGTCCGTCGTACCAAAATCGTCGCTACCCTTGGCCCGGCCAGTAACTCGCCGGAAGTTCTCGAACAGCTGATTCTGGCTGGCCTGGACGTTGCCCGTCTGAACTTCTCCCACGGCACCCCCGACGAGCACAAGGCTCGCGCGAAGCTGGTGCGTGACCTGGCTGCCAAGCACGGTCGCTTCGTCGCCCTGCTGGGTGACCTGCAAGGCCCGAAAATCCGTATCGCCAAATTCGCCAACAAGAAGATCGAGCTGAAGATCGGTGACCCGTTCACCTTCTCCACCAGCCATCCGTTGACCGAAGGCAACCAGCAAGTGGTCGGCATCGACTACCCGGATCTGGTCAAGGACTGCGGCGTGGGCGACGAGCTGCTGCTCGACGACGGCCGCGTGGTGATGCGCGTTGATACCGCCACTGCCACCGAACTGCATTGCACCGTGACCATCGGCGGCCCGCTGTCCGACCACAAAGGCATCAACCGTCGCGGTGGCGGCCTGACCGCTCCGGCCCTGACTGAAAAAGACAAGGCCGACATCAAGCTCGCTGCAGAAATGGAAGTCGACTACCTCGCGGTATCCTTCCCACGTGACGCTGCCGACATGAACTACGCCCGTCAACTGCGCGACGAAGCCGGCGGTACTGCATGGCTGGTGGCGAAGATCGAACGCGCCGAAGCCGTGGCCGACGACGAAACCCTCGATGGTCTGATCCAGGCTTCCGACGCGGTGATGGTTGCTCGTGGTGACTTGGGTGTGGAAATCGGCGACGCCGAGCTGGTCGGCATTCAGAAAAAAATCATTCTGCACGCACGCCGCCACAACAAGGCTGTGATCGTCGCGACCCAGATGATGGAGTCGATGATCCAGAACCCGATGCCGACCCGCGCCGAAGTGTCCGACGTGGCCAACGCCGTGCTCGACTACACCGACGCCGTGATGCTCTCGGCTGAATCCGCTGCAGGTCTGTATCCGCTGGAAGCTGTTCAGGCGATGGCGCGCATCTGCGTCGGCGCTGAAAAGCACCCGACCGGCAAGACTTCGGGCCACCGCATCGGCACCGAATTCACCCGTTGCGACGAAAGCATCGCACTGGCGACCATGTACACCGCCAACCACTTCCCGGGCGTTAAAGCGATCATCGCCTTGACCGAAAGTGGCTACACCCCACTGATCATGTCGCGCATCCGTTCTTCGGTGCCGATCTACGCGTTTTCGCCGCACCGTGAAACCCAGGCGCGCGCAGCGATGTTCCGTGGCGTGTACACCGTACCGTTCGATCCGGCTTCGCTGGAACCGCACGAAGTCAGCCAGAAGGCCATCGACGAGTTGGTCAAGCGCGGCGTTGTGGAAAAAGGCGACTGGGTCATCCTGACCAAGGGCGACAGCTACCACACCACCGGCGGCACCAACGGCATGAAGATCCTGCACGTGGGCGACCCACAGGTCTGATTGATCGGTTGTTCGAAAAACAAAAGCCCCGGCATGTGAGTGTCGGGGCTTTTTGTTGTCTGCGTTGAATCGAAAGCCCCTCACCCTAGCCCTCTCCCAGAGGGAGAGGGAACCGATTGAGGGATATTGCAGAATTGCACCGACCTGATAGCTCTCCGCTGAATCCGACCGGTTCTTTCAAGTCGATGTATAGCGCATTACACCTCGGTCGGCTCCCTCTGGGAGAGGGCTGGGCGGGCGGCGTTCCGATGAGGGTTGGCTTTTCAATGCCGTTTGATAAATCCGGTCAACGCCGCCATTGCTTCTGGCGAACGCAGGCGCTGGGTGAATAACCCGCCCTCCTCCTCGATCACCTTACGGATCAACTCGCGATCCGGTGCCTTCATCAATTGCTTGCTGATGCGCACCGCTTCGGCCGGCAGCTCGTCGAAGCGCAAGGCCATCTCCCGCGCCTTGCTCAACGCCGCGTCGCCGCTGCTTAGCGCTTCGGTGGCAATGCCCCACTGCGCCGCCTGTTCGCCACTAAAACCCTCGCCCAGCAATAACAATTCCGCCGCTTTGGCTTGCCCGAGCAAGCGCGGCAGGATCAGGCTGGAACCGAACTCCGGGCACAGGCCAAGGTTGACGAATGGCATGCGCAGGCGTGCATCGCGGCTGACGTAGACCAGATCGCAGTGCAGCAACAGCGTAGTGCCGATACCCACCGCTGCACCGGCCACGGCGGCGATCACCGGTTTGCGGCATTCGAGCAGATTGAGCATGAAGTGAAACACCGGGCTGTCGAGATCGCTCGGCGGTTGCTGGATGAAGTCGGCGATGTCGTTGCCGGCGGTGAAGCACTCGGCGCTGCCGGTGATCAGCACGGCATTGATTTCTGGATCGGCATCCGCCTGCTGCAACGCCTCTGCCAGACGACTGTACATCGCCCGGGTCAGGGCATTTTTCTTGTCCGGGCGATTGAGGCGCAAAGTTAGTAAACCGCGCTCGCGTTCCAGCAGGATGGCTTCGGTCATGGTGTGTCTCGACGATGTCGGGCTAACGAAGATCAACGGTGGCGAGGGAGCTTGCTCCCGCTGGGCTGCGCAGCGGTCCCAAAAATGTATCAGCGCTGCGCACTCAAGCGGGAGCAAGCTCCCTCGCCACAGGAAACGTCGCAGCCCTGGAAAAAGTCAGCGCTCAACCACGGGACAAAAATACGTCGGCCAGCAGTTGATTGCGCGGTAATCCGGCCAGATACAGACGCCGGGCGAAAGCGTCGACACTGACCGTCGAGCCGCAGACTAAGGCCACGGTTTGCCGCGAGACAAGACGCAGTTGTGCCAAAGCGGCGGCTGACTCGGCCGTCGTCCACAGTTCGACGCTGAGGTTTTCGCGCTGTGCGGCCAGCGCTGCCAGGGGTTTGGCCAGATAGTGTTCGCGATCGTCATGAGCCAGGTGAATGATGCGGATCGCGCCTTGATGATCCTGCTGCAACGCTTCGCGCAGCACACCGAACAACGGGCCGAGACCGGTACCGGCAGCCAGCAGCCACAGCGGCCGGTCATGCCAGTCGGGGTCGTAATGCAGCGCACCGCCGCGCAACTCGCCGAGACGGATCGGGTCGCCGATCTGCAGGCGCCGCGCGGCATCGCTGAATTCGCCGGGTTGCCGGCAATCGAGGTGGAATTCGAGAAAGCGCTCTTCTTCCGGCAGGCTCGCCAACGAATACGGCCGGGCGATGTGCTCGAGCCACAGCACCAGATGCTGCCCGGCGCTGTAGCGCAAGGGCCGTTGCGGGGTCAGGCGCAAACGCAGAACGTTGTCGCTGAGCCAGTCCAGCGCCTCGACCACTGCCGGCCGCCCATCGGTAAGCGGGTCAAAGGTGTGCACCTGCAAATCTTCGCTGACCTGGCACTGACAGGCCAGCCGCCAGCCTTGCTGACGCTGCTCGGCACTCAGCGCATCCGGCCGGCTATCGGCGGGCAGGCCTTTCACACACTGCACCAGGCACGCATGGCAACTGCCGGCGCGGCAACTGTAGGGCACGGCGACACCGTTCTGGTTAAGGGCATCGAGCAGATTGCTACCCGCCGCCACCGACCAGTGCCGCTCACCGACGCGTAGTTCAGGCATCGACGCTCTCCCAGGCTGCCGCGCAGCGATTGCGTCCATCACGTTTGGCCCGGTACAGCGCCTGATCGGCACGCTGCAAGGCGTCGTCGAGATCATCGCCCAGTTCCAGCAGGGTCATGCCCGCCGACAGACTGAGGTTGCGCACATTCAGGCCGATCAGTTCGACATCGGTGAACGCGATGCGCAGACGCTCACAACAGGCGGTCAGGCGTTCAGCGTCGCAATCGGGCAGCAGCACGACAAACTCCTCACCCCCATAGCGCGCCAGCACATCGCCGTCGCGCAGGCAGGCGCCAGCGACGCCGGCGAACGCCTGCAACACCTGATCGCCAGCGGCGTGGCCGTGCAGGTCATTGATGCGTTTGAAGTGATCAAGGTCGATCAGCGCCAGGCCGTGCATCACACCCGTGTCCATCGCGCCCAGTTCGCGCGAGGCCAGACGCAGGAAATGCCGACGATTGAACAGCCCGGTCAGCTCATCGGTGGCCACCAGGTCTTCGAGCTGGCGCATCATCCCGCGCAGGGTGTCCTGATGCGCCTGCAAAGCAAAGCGGCGTTGACGCATGCGTTGGCGCGAGACCTGGACAAAGCGCGCGTACAGCACCAGCCACCCCAGCACCATCGCCAGAATGCACACCTGCAGAGCGGCGAGCGCAGGCTCGGGCAGCAGGAAGTGGTAGCCGTCCCACAGGGTGATTGCGCAGAAACTGAAGAACACCAGCAGTGCGCAGCGAATGAACGCGCGTCGACTGAGGTGGAACAGGCCGAACAGCAGGATCAACACGTAGAAGACCAGAAACGCCCCGCGCGCTTCATCCAGATGGGCGATCAGCCAGGTTTGCCAGCCAAGTCCCAGCAGCACTTGCACTTCGGTCAGGCTGGGGTCGGCAAAACGTTGGTTACGCCCGGTCCAGAACAGCACGAACAGGCTCGCCTGGCTGATCACCACGAGGGCGCTGCCAATGGCCACAGAGCTCAGAGTCTGGTCGTAATGCCCGGTAAAAAACGCCAGCCACAGCAGCAGCAAAGCCAATCCGTAGGTGGCTGCAGCGAGGGCAAAACGTTTCAGTAAAAGACGTTGAATGGCGTTATGGGTCAATCGTTGACTCACCGTGCGATAGGAGGCTGACCGAGTGTCCTACTCTACAGACCGGCTGCCACTTTAGAGGCCCGGTCGATAAATGACCACCGATTTTCAGGCTCGAAAATTGACGTCAAAAGTGTGGCCTGCGTAAACCGTCAAAAGCCCCTCACCCTAGCCCTCTCCCGGAGGGAGAGGGGACTGACCGAGTCGTTTGTTGGCAATACGCCGACCTGAAATATCGAGCCGAACTCAGGTTAGAACAACATATGATCGGCTCCCTTTCCCGAGCTGAACTCAGGTTAGAACACATAAGATCGGCTCCCTCTCCCGAGCTGAACTCAGGTTAGAACACATAAGATCGGCTCCCTCTCCCGAGCTGAACTCAGGTCTGAACAGCACGAAGATCGGCTCCCTCTCCCCCTCGCCCCCTTGGGGGAGAGGGTTGGGGTGGGGGTAAATGCTGAAGTGCAAACCCGCTGTCCGATATTCGCCCACCCATGCGACCAACGAATGACTGCCGGCGCGTGTATGCCCCACCGAGGCGCGGTATACTGCCGCGCCTTTTTAGCGTCGCGCCAGCAGCCCCGGCGTGCCTTGAAAGGTGTCTGCGACCGACCGATGCACCCAAGCCGCAGGCACCTTATTGAATGTTCCCGTCTTTTAGAGGAGCGCGACTCATGACCGTGATCAAGCAAGACGACCTGATTCAGAGCGTTGCCGACGCCCTGCAGTTCATTTCCTATTACCACCCCGTGGATTTCATCCAGGCGATGCACGAAGCCTACCTGCGCGAAGAATCGCCAGCGGCCCGTGACTCGATGGCGCAAATCCTGATCAACTCGCGCATGTGCGCCACCGGCCACCGCCCGATCTGCCAGGACACCGGTATCGTCACCGTGTTCGTGCGCGTCGGCATGGACGTGCGTTGGGATGGCGCCACCATGGGCCTGGACGACATGATCAACGAAGGCGTGCGTCGCGCCTACAACCTGCCGGAAAACGTCCTGCGTGCCTCGATCCTCGCCGATCCGGCTGGCGCTCGGAAAAACACCAAGGACAACACGCCGGCGGTCATCCACTATTCCATCGTCCCGGGCAACACCGTGGAAGTGGACGTGGCAGCCAAGGGCGGCGGTTCCGAGAACAAGTCGAAAATGGCCATGCTCAACCCGTCCGACTCGATCGTTGACTGGGTACTCAAGACCGTTCCGACCATGGGCGCCGGCTGGTGCCCACCGGGCATGCTCGGTATCGGCATCGGCGGCACCGCCGAGAAAGCTGCGGTGATGGCCAAAGAAGTGTTGATGGAATCCATCGACATCCACGAGCTGAAAGCCCGTGGCCCACAGAACCGCATCGAAGAAATGCGTCTGGAACTGTTCGAGAAGGTCAACCAACTGGGCATCGGCGCCCAGGGCCTCGGTGGCCTGACCACCGTGCTCGACGTGAAGATCATGGACTACCCGACTCACGCAGCCTCGCTGCCGGTGTGCATGATCCCGAACTGCGCCGCCACCCGTCACGCGCATTTCGTGCTTGATGGTTCCGGCCCGGCCTCGCTGGAAGCGCCGCCGCTGGACGCCTACCCGGAAATCGTCTGGGAAGCCGGCCCGTCGGCCCGTCGCGTCAACCTCGACACCCTGACCCCGGAAGACGTGCAGAGCTGGAAGCCGGGCGAAACCGTCCTGCTCAACGGCAAAATGCTCACCGGTCGCGACGCCGCGCACAAGCGCATGGTCGAGATGCTGAACAAGGGTGAAACCCTGCCGGTCGACCTCAAAGGTCGCTTCATCTACTACGTTGGCCCGGTTGATCCGGTCGGTGACGAAGTGGTTGGCCCGGCAGGCCCGACCACCGCGACGCGGATGGACAAGTTCACCCGGCAGATCCTCGAGCAAACCGGCCTGTTGGGCATGATCGGCAAATCCGAGCGCGGCCCGACCGCCATCGAAGCGATCAAGGACAACAAAGCCGTGTACCTGATGGCTGTCGGCGGCGCGGCTTACCTGGTTGCTCAGGCGATCAAGAAGTCGCAAGTGCTGGCGTTTGCCGAACTGGGCATGGAAGCGATCTACGAGTTCGAGGTCAAGGACATGCCGGTCACCGTTGCGGTGGACAGCAAAGGTGAGTCGGTACACATCACCGGGCCTGCGATCTGGCAACAGAAGATCAGCGAAAGCCTGGCGGTAGAAGTGCAGTAAGCGCTTCGCTGTTGTAAAAAGGGCCGGCCTGTCACACGACAGGTCGGCCCTTTTTTGTATTCATCAGCAAAAAGATCGGCGATAACACCTGCTGAAAGTCATACTTTTCGGCATAAAACACCTGTCAGATCTGACAGGTTACCCATCCCCTTTATCTTGATAGCGTCTGTCCAACTGCGCCCCCGCATTGTGCATTGGATCAGATCATGGCCGATCAAGAGTTGAGCATCGTTACCCCATCGATCGAGAAGAGTTCGACGATCGCTACCATCGGAAAAAGCTGGGGCGCGGTAGGTCCGACCGGTGCGGCGTCGTTTGAGCTGCCTGTCCCTGCGTCCGCCGGGCGTGGTTGGGACCCACAACTGTCATTGACCTACAGCAGCCAGGCCGGTAACGGGCCATTCGGTATCGGCTGGAACCTGGGCGTCGGCCAAATCAGCCGTCGCACCCATAAAGGTGTACCGCGTTATACCGATCACGACGAAATCATCGGCCACGACGGCGAGGTGTGGATGCCCGAACTGGACGAAGACGGCGAACTGAAGTCGCGTGCAGAGTCGAGTTACAACGGGATGGCGATCGGCCCGCACACGGTCGTGCGTTACTGGCCGCGGGTCGAAAGCGATATTGCTCTGCGCGAACGCTGGCAAGCAGAACCGCAAATGCCGCCGTTCTGGTTGGTACACGGGGCTGATGGCTCATTGCACGTTTACGGGAAAACCGCCGCCAGCCGCCGCGCGGATCCCGACAATCCAATGCGAGTGAGCAGTTGGTTACTCTGCGAGAGCATGAACGCCCACGGCGAGCACATCTGCTTTGAGTACCTGAGCGACGATGATGACGCCGACCCGGTGCATGACTACCGCGCCCAGCGCTATCTGCACCGGGTGCTCTACGGTAACGCCAGCGCCAGCGCAAACTTGTATGCGTGGAGCAACGACGATCCCGCTGACCTGCACTGGCATTTCCACCTGCTGTTCGACTACGGCGAGCGCAGTCGCGACATGAGCGAAAAACCCGTGTATGACGGCATCGAATTGCGACCCTGGCTGCAACGCGGTGATCCGTTCTCGACGTACGGCCAGGGTTTTGAAATCGGCACCCGCAGGACTTGCCAACAAATGTTGATGTTTCATCACTTTGCGCAAGAAACCGGTCCCCGCCCGACACTCGTCCGACGCTTGTTGCTGGAGTACCGCAACGTCGAACCGGCATGGACGTACAGCCAGATCAGCGCCGCCCATTACCAGGCTTGGGATGCCGATGGCAGAGTGGAAAATACCCCACCGGTCGAGTTCGATTACACAGCGTTCGAGATCAACAAGACCGCGACACGCCTGTTTGCAACGGACACCATGCCTGGCATCGATGATGGCGCTAACTATCAATGTGTCGACCTGTACGGCGAAGGCGTTCCAGGGTTTCTCGCACGGTTCGACCAGTGCTGGTACTACCGCGAACCACAACGCGGCGAGTCGAGCCCGGAAGCCATCGATTACGGCCCTTGGACAGCGCTGCCGGCAGTGCCTGTCGCCAATCGCCGGCAGCCGGCGCAGCAATGGCTGACCGACCTGACGGGTGACGGACGTCTGGACTGGGTCAGCGCGCAACCGGGCAACAGCGGTTTTCGCTCGTTGAAGGCTGATCGTAGCTGGGGCCCATTCGTTCAGTTCGAAGCGATTCCAGTGGAGCTGTCCGATACCCTTGCACAGCTGGGCGATCTGGTCGGCGACGGACTCAGTTCGCTCGCGCTGATCGGCCCACGCGCCGTGCGCCTGTACGCCAATCAACGTGAGGATGGCTTTGCCGGAGCGGAAGACGTCAAACATGAAATCGATGGTGACCGCCTGCCAGTGTTCAGTGACTCACCCACCGAGCTGGTGTTTCTGGGCAACATGCTCGGCAGTGACATGAGCGAGCTGTGCCGGATTCGATACAACGAAATCAAATGCTGGCCCAACCTGGGACACGGCAAGTTCGGCAAAGGCCAGGTGATCAGCGCCCTGCCCTTTACGTATGCCGGGTTCAATGCGGCGCAGGTGCGAATAGCCGATCTCGACGGGTCTGGCGCACCGGCTCTGATCTACCTGAAATCCGACGCTTTCGAGATTTACCGCAATCACGGTGGTAATGGCCTGGAGCAAACACCCGTGATTGTTCCGTGGCCGGAAGGCATTCGTTACGACCAGTTGTCCCGAGTGACGCTGACTGATGCACAAGGCTTGGGCTGCGCCAGTCTGATTCTGAGCGTTACGCACATTGAACCGCAGCACTGGCGTTATGACTTTGTCGCAGCCAAGCCTTATCTGCTCAATGCCACCAATAACAACATGGGCTGCAGCACTCGTGTCAGCTATCGCAGTTCCGCACAGGCATGGCTTGATGAAAAAAGCGAACGACTGGCAAAACAACCGCTGGTCGCTCCAGCCTGCTATCTGCCTTTTCCCGTGCAGGTGGTCAGTCAGCAATTGCAGGAAGACGAGATCACCGGCAACCGCACAATGCAAATGACCGAATACCGTCACGGCGTCTATGACGGACGGGAGCGCGAGTTTCGCGGTTTCGGCCGGATCCAGCACACCGACAGCGAAAGCGCGACGGGAAATGACGAGCTCGGCTTCACCGCACCGGTCCGGGTGTGTACCTGGTTTCACACCGGGCAATCCATGACCGCACCCCGCGAAGGCTACTTCACGGAAGACTCCGAGGCCGTGGCACTGGGTGGCACCTTGTACAGCCGCTATCACCTCGGTGATGAATACGATGAGACGGTGACCCCGCCCGACGCCGATACCGAATATGAAATTGCCCGCACACTGGTGGGGTCGATCATCCGCAGCGAAACCTATGCCGCCGACGATGATTCGCTCCTGCCATATACCGTCCAGGAGCATCGCTATCTGGTGCGTGAAGTACGCCCTCGAGGTGAGCATGATCCCGCAGCCGTGCTGTTGCCGCTGGCACTGGAACACATCAGTTATGCCTACGATCGCTTCATCGACGACCCGCAATGCCGGCACGAGATCACCTTGCGGCGTAACCGTTACGGCCTGCCGACTCACGCTCTCACGGTCAGTTATGCACGCCGCCGCGACCCGACGGATACGCCGCCCTTTACTGACCCGGATGAACAGCAATGGTGGCTCGACGCGCATGATCAGGCCCAGCAGTCTTACTACCTGAGCGAGGCCCGCGCACGCTACATCGACCTCGATGCAGACCCGCAGCAATGGCGGTTGGGTATGCCGTGGCAGCAACGCAACAATGCCCTGGTATTGCCCAAAGGGGAGCTACCCACAGGCCTCGACCCGCAACAGATCGGTTACGAGGCTTTGAACGCGCATCTGGACTCAGCCCACTGGAATACCGGGCGAGTACTGACGATGCAGTCAATACAGCGTTATCTCAAGAGTGCAGACATGTCGCCGCTGCCCGAGGGGCAGAGTGATTTCCAAGCGCTGGTCGCACCGATGGAACTGGCACAGATGGACAAGACCGCACTGGACGCCTACGGCGATCTGCCAGGTTTCGACATTCGCGCGGCACTGAAGGAAATCGGCTACACGGCGATGACGCCCCTGTTCGAACCTGCGCCCTTGCCGGAGGCAGAAGAGAATCTCTGGTCCTCGCATTACGGCTACGCGCAATACGCAGGTCCCGAACGTTTCTACAAAGTCCTCAAGTACCGTGAAACCCTGAGTCACGGCTGGACCACGGCGCAATACGATGATTACTGCCTGGCAATCAACCGCGTCGAACTGCCGGACCAGTGCACCACCCACATCGTCTACGACTATCACGCGTTGCAGCCGACCCGCATCGTCGATGCCAATGAAAACATTTACGAGGCCCTCTACGAACCGTCCGGGCAACCACTGGCCACCAGTTTTCACGGCACCGAAAACGGTATTGCCGTTGGTTTCCATTCCCTGAGCGAATACCTGCGCCCGGTGGATTATCGCCCCGATGCAGCGATCGACAACCCGGCGGCCGCCGTACAAAAAGCCGCCAGCACTTTGCGCAAGGATCTGTTCAGCTGGATGGGCCAGCTCCCGCCTGACACAGAAGGGGCAAGCCAATGGATTGCACAAGGTTACATCCTGCCCAGCGGACATATTCGCGCCAGCGCACGCCTGCGCCTGCATCGCAACGCATTCAAGACCCACACCGAACAAGTCTTGAGCCAGCGCATTGCCAGTGCTCGCCGTGAACCGGTGTACCGCGTTTTGCTGAGTGCCGACCGCTACCCCCATGACGACGTCCCGGCACAGATACAGATCATCAAGGCTTGTGTGGACGGTTTCGGCCGGGCGCTGCAAACCCAGCAGCTTGTCGCTCCTGGCCAGGCGTATGAGGTGAGCGCCGACGGCGCGCTGACACTTGATCGCGGTGAGCTGCGCGAGGTCTTTGCCGAGTCGCGCTGGCGCATCAGCGAACGGGTCGAATACAACAACAAAGGCCTGGCAGTGCGGCAATTCCGGCCGTTCTTTGCCGATAGCCATGGCTACGTCAACGATGTTTCCCTGCGCGAGCACGGCTATTTCGATCAGCAGTTCTACGACCCCATGGGCCGGCCGGTCAAACTGATCAATGCCCAGGGCCATTTTTCCCGTGAGACCTATCATCCTTGGTATCACACCAGTGAAGATTTCAACGATACCGACGAGTCCCGAGCATGAACGCCAATGTCGCCTGGCGTACGCCATCACTCGTCGTCAGTGATGGCCGCGGCTTGCCGGTGCGGCAGGTTGCCTATTTGCGCACGTTTGCCGCAGACGCGGCCGAAGTGCTGGTTTCACGTTTCCAGCATGACCCGGCAGGCAGAGCGGTAGCGCAGTGGGATCCGCGCCTGCCAATGGCCAGTCAGGTGACCGTGTATGGTTTGAGTGGCGAACCACTCGCTGTTCACGGCGTCGATGCCGGCTGGCGTCTGACATTGCCCGGGGTGGCCGGTGAGGCGCTCGAGCGTTGGGATGAGCGCGGCAGCCATTGGCGAACCACCTTCGATGAACAATTGCGCCTGTTGACGCAGGAAAACCTCACACAGGCAGATATCGAAACCTGCATCTATGCCGACGCGAACGCCGACCCTGCCCTCAACCTGCGAGGGCGATTGATCACGTTGAGGGACGCGTCAAGCTCCAGCGACTTCGAAAGTTTCAGCCTCGCCGGTCAGTCGTTGCGCGAGACCCGCACCTTTCATGACGACATGGCGTTTGTCAGTCAACGGGTCTACAGCCCGGCAGGCCGCCTGCTGGAACACACCGATGCCGGCGGACATCGCCAGCGACTGCGCTACGACGTTGCCGGGCAGCTCAACTTCAGCCAGTTGCGAATCAACGCCCAGCCCGACTGGAAACCGGTTTTGCGCTACGCCCAGTACGACGCCGCAGGGCAGATCACCGAACAACAGACCGCCAACGGAGTGGTCAGCCAATGGCTCTATGAACCTGAGAACGGCCGCCTGCGTCGGCAATCCTCTGCTATCGGCACGCAGCCGGCTCTGCAGGATCTTGAATACGCCTATGACGCGAAAGGCAATTGCACGCGCATCCTCGATCACGTTTTCAGTGTCAGTCACTTCGCCAACCAACGGGTCGACGGCGAACGCCTGTTCAGCTATGACTCGCTGGACCGCTTGCACAGCGCAAGCGGCTATGACGATGGCCCGCCCTCGGACATTCCCGGCTTGCCGCAGCCAACCGACCCGCACAACCGCCTCAATTACACACAGACTTATACCTACGACCACAGCGGCAACCTGATCAGGCTCCGCCATGTCCGCGCGGGTGCCAGCCATACGCGCGAGATGAGCATCGACCCCGCCAGCAATCGTGGCGTGCGCTGGAAGGCGGGCGATCCGCTACCGGACTTCGCCAGCCTGTTCGACCGCCACGGTAATCTGCTGGCCTTGCAACCCGGCCAGCCGCTGCAATGGAACACCCGCGACCAACTGGCTCGAATCACTCTGATCCATCGCGACAACAGCGCCGATGATCAAGAGCAGTACGGTTACAGCCAGGGCGTGCGGGTCTACAAGCGCCATGAGCGGCACACAACGTCCGTCAGCCACTTCGACGAAGTCCGTTATCTGCCCGGCCTGGAAATCCGCACCCGCGACAATGTCGAGGAACTGCACGTCATCATTGTCGCCAGCGGATTCGGCGACGCGCGTTGCCTGCACTGGACAGGCGAACCGCCGACAATCGATAACGATCAATTGCGCTACACCCTCAACGATCATTGCGGTTCCAGCCTGATGGAACTGGATCAGCAGGCGCGTCTGATCAGTCACGAAGGTTATTACCCGTTTGGGGCGACCGCGTGGTTGCGCGCCCGCTCGGGGCTGGAGGTCAGTTACAAGACCGTACGTTATTCAGGCCGGGAAATGGACGTCAGCGGCCTTTATTACTATGGCGCAAGATATTACGCGCCGTGGTTGCAACGCTGGATCAGCGCGGACCCTGGAGGCGATGTCGACGGGCTGAACCTGTACGCATTCGTCGGCAATAACCCGATGAACTATTTCGATGACGCCGGGCTCAATCGCTCGCCCAACGAACTCAAGCGACTGATCAGCTGGAACATGCAGGCGTTGTCTTCCATAGATCAAAAAATGAGTACCCTTCAGGGCCAACTGATCAACCTGCAACATCCAGGGAAATGGCGCACGACGCTGGCCAGGAACGTTGCTTATCAAGTCGGCAGCGCCGCCACCGGCTGGTTTACCTCGTTCAATGCCGCCACGTTTGCCTCCGAAGCCATGCCCGGGCTTTCCGCTGATTTGATCGGCCTGACACTGGGCAACAACATCGCCGACCGGAGCGTTGGCACTTATGACACGCTGGTGGAACAACTGACGTTGAACTCGCCGATTGTCCCCCGCACCTCTACCTTCAACCGTGATGCCATTGCGGCAGAGCTGCAGCCCCCATCCGCGCTCCCCTCCCGCGAAAAGTACGACGTGCGCAGCCGTGAGGGTTTGCAACAATTGGCGGTGGATGGCATCAGTAAAGTCGTCGGCGCCTATGTGCCCGGTGTGGGTGAGGCCATGGCCCTGGGCAGCCTTGCACAGCAAGCCAATGAGGCCGAGGAAGGCCTGTCATCGCTGAAACTGGCAAAAATCCACAGCACTCTCGATGAACTCGATGCGATGGTCACGCGATTGACCGCATCGACCAACACCGCGTTTGCCGAACTGGGAATTAACGAGTTTTACGATGAACAAAACGGAATGCGCAGCTACCTGGTTGACCTGGCACTCAATCGGGTAGGCACAGCCAAGGCGAAAATGTTACGCCAGTCTGATGCGAAGCAGCTTGTGGGATTCGCCCGTAATAATATCGGGACCACTCGAGAATTCCTCAACACCTATCAGCAAAAAGTCCCGATCATTCGCAATCGGTATCGGGGCAAATGAATTGCACAGACCTGAGGTCACCCCGGGTAATGGAGCGTCGGAGATGAGCGCCAACCTCCACTTTCGAACGCCTCGGTTGCAGGTAATCGATAACCGCGGATTGCCCGTGCGTGTCGTCGACTACTTGCGCACTGCGGCGGGTCAAACCAGTGAATCGCTCATCACTCGCCAAGTGTACGACTTCAACGCACGGTTAACGGCACAATGGGATCCGCGTCTGTTCGGCGCATCGCCGAAAGCCAACCTCAACACCGTTCACGGTTTGGCCGGCAGCCCGCTGAAAATCGACAGCGTCGATGCTGGCTGGCGCGTGACCCTGCCTGGGCTGGCAGATGAAGTGCTGCAACGCTGGGACCAGCGCGGCAACCACTGGCGCTATCACTACGACGCGCTGTTGCGGCCGATTGAAATTGTCGAGAATGAACAAACCCGGCACGAACAATTCACCTATGGCGATAACGACGCCAACGCCGGAGACAATCTGCGTGGGCAGTTGCTGACGTTGCAGGACTCTTCCGGTATTTCCAACTGGCCGAACTTCAGCCTGCTCGGCCAACCACTGGTTCAGATACGGGTCTTCGACGATGGCATCAGTCATCGGAGCGCACAAACCTACAGCCCGCTTAACCAGACATTGACGCAAACCGATGCCGGTGGTCATCGACAAAACCTGCACTTTGACCTCGCCGGGCAACTCAGGCAGGTGACACTTATGTGCCACGGTGCCAGCCAGTTGCAACCTGTCTGGCTGGATATGCAGTACAACGCCGCCGGACAACTTATCGAGCAGCATGCCGCCAATGACATGCGCAGCCGCTGGCATTACGACCCGCGCGATGGTCGGCTGAACCGATCACAAGCGTCGATTCCCGGACAGGCTGCGCAGCAGCATCTGGTGTATGGCTATGACCGTATCGGCAACGTATTGCATATCCAGGACCTGACCTTTCAGCCCGTGTACTTCGCCAACCAGCTGATCGATGGCGAGCGGCATTTCGAATATGACTCACTCTACCGGCTGACCCGCGCCAGCGGCCATGACGCCTCCCCGACCAGTGACCTGCCCGGTCGTCCGCTGCCCAGTGACCCGCAAAACCTGCGCAATTACACCCAGCACTTTGTTTACGATCAGGGCAATAACCTGACTCGACTGGTGCACGCGCGCGAAGTCGGCGGCTACACGCGGCAGATGCTCGTCGACCCTGCGAGCAACCGTGCGCTGCACTGGAAAGAGGCAGATCCGCTACCCGATTTCGCGGCATTTTTTGACGCCAACGGCAATCAGCGCAAACTCCAGCACGGTGCTGCTCTGTTCTGGAACGCGCACGACCAGTTGCGTCAGGTGACATTGCTCGAACATGACAACGGCCTGGCGGATGACTGCGAAGTCTACGTCTACAGTCAGGGCGAACGCGTCGGCAAACGCCACCAAACCCATACCGCAAGTGCAACGCATTATCTTCAGGTGCGTTATTTGCCAGGTCTGGAAATTCGCACCCGCGACAACGGCGAAGAACTGCATGTCATCACCCTGCCCGGCAGCGTGCGTTGTCTGCACTGGCGGGAAAAACCTCCCGCGCATGTCGAAAACAATCAGCTGCGTTACAGCCTCGATGATCATCTCGGCTCAAGCCTGATCGAGGTCGATCAACTCGGCCGGCTCATCAGCCGCGAAACCTACTATCCGTTCGGCGGCACGGCGCTGTGGCTCCCCAGCTCAAGCACGGCGGTGGACTACAAGACTCTGCGCTACAGCGGCAAGGAAATGGACGTCAGCGGTTTGTACTACTACGGCATGCGCTATTACGCGCCCTGGCTGCAGCGCTGGATCAGTGCCGACCCGGCGGGGGATGTCGACGGACTTAATTTTTATGCATTCGTGGGCAACGATCCGCTCGGCAATATTGACCTTGGGGGCACTGAAACCCTAAGGCTCAAAGGCTTGGATGCGATCATCGCCAGTAGCCTCAGGGGCGACGAACGCCGGCGCCAACGCAACGCTCCCGGCCTGGCCAGGCAATCACTTTCAAAAGCGATTGATCGGCACCTGAATATCCTCGCCATCTCGCTGCGTCGTGGCATCGATGCGCAACAGCAGATTCTCAATCACCGTTCGAGCACCGACTTCGCGGTGTCTTCCTTGCGCCGAGGCGGTGTCCACCTTACCGGGCAAATCGTTTCCTACGGTGCCGGAATAGCCGTCGGTATCGGCGCCCAGGCCTTGGGGGCCGTCGCTCCGGGGGCGGGCAACGTGGTGGGGGTTGCCATGGGATTCGCCGCGAAAAAAACCGTCAGTGCCTTATGGGATTATGCAGCAGAGCGCACCGGAGCCAGTGCTTCGATCAAGTTCAAGGCCAGCCGGGTATCGATGGAAAAAATCATCCTGAAAGCCGAGTACAAAACCATGTCGCCCATCAACTACATCCAGCAGAAATATTCAAAAATGCTTCCCGACACGCAAAAGGGTGCATTGAAGGGCATCAAGGAAGGAGCCAGCACGGCCGTCGGACTGGCAGCCAAATCATTTGCTCCCGACGTGGCGAGTGAAGTCAGTGCTACAGCCAGTGGCTTGCTCGGCGCGGTGGAAATAGTTCATGAAATGGTGGGTGGGAGCGGTGAACTTTCGGCAGAGAAAATCGCCAAGGGCGATCGCAACCTGACAAACCTGATCGGCGCATTGAACAGCAATCTGGCCGCGATCACCGCGCAGTTTGAGATGACTGGCGTCAGCGCCATGAACACCTTCAGTTTCTTTGGCGAGAACGCTGGCGACTCGGTCGAAAGCCTGACCCAGGCCACTCGCTCAGTGATCGGCGAACTGACCTACGCGCGCACCATGCTGCGCTCCCACTCGCGCAAATTCACTCAGGTCTGATCGGGTAACGAGTCATTCGAGAAGGATCGCCGGACCCATGCTATCGTGCCGGCCCGTCCCTTTATCCATTAGCCCAGCATGCTGCCGACTTCCCGTACCTTGCGTCTGTCGTTGTATACCCTGCTGATTGTCGCCGGTGCGGCGCTTGCCGCGACGCTTGCCATTCGCCACGCCGAACGTCAGGCGCTGGAGGAGGACGCGGCCCGCGCCAATCAGCAACTGGCGTTGTATGCCAATTCCCTGCACACCCTGATTGATCGCTATCGCGCGCTCCCCGCCGTGCTGGCGCTGGATCCGCAATTGCGCTCGGCACTGGCAGGTCCGGTCGATGCTGACGAGCAGGCGGGGCTAAATCTCAAGCTGGAAAAGATCAACGGTGCGGCGCAGTCATCGACCCTTGAGCTGCTCGATCACACTGGCCTCGCGGTTGCGGCCAGCAACTGGCGCTTGCCCAGCAGCTACGTCGGCCACAACTACGGTTTCCGCCCCTACTTCAGTCAGACCCGCACCCAAGGCACTGGACGTTTTTATGCGGTGGGCGTGACCAGTGGCATCCCCGGTTATTTCCTTTCCAGCGCGGTGCTCGGCGACCACGACGAGTTCCTCGGGGCGATGGTGGTCAAGCTGGAATTTCCGGAACTGGAACGCGAATGGGGCCAGGGCAACGACACACTGCTGGTCAGCGATGCACGCGGAATCATCTTCATCGCCAATCAACCGGGCTGGCGCTACCGCGCCTTGCGTCCGCTGAGCGCCAGCGACATGGCCGAGATCCACAGCACGCGTCAGTACGACAAACAGGCACTGCTGCCGCTGACCTACCTGTCGCTGCGCAGCTTCGATGAAAACAGCGATCTGACTCGCGTCGAAGGCCCCCAAGGCACGGCGGATTACCTGTGGGAATCGCTGCCGCTGACCACCGAGGGCTGGACCCTGCATTTGCTCCGCCATCCACAGGTCGCCTTCGAAGATTTGCGCAACGCCGGACTCGCTGCCGCCGGCGTATGGCTGGCGTTGGTGTTTCTGTTGCTGTTCCTCAATCAGCGCTGGCGCCTGGCGAAAATGCGCCAGCGCAGCCGCGCAGAACTCGAGCAACTGGTCGAGGAACGCACCCGCGATTTGCGCACGGCGCAGGACGGTCTGGTGCAGTCGGCCAAACTCGCCGCTCTGGGGCAGATGTCTGCGGCGCTGGCCCACGAAATCAATCAACCGCTGACCGCTCAGCGCATGCAGCTGGCGACACTGCGCCTGCTGCTCGACCATGGCCGCGTCGACGACGCCTATAAAGCCCTGAAACCGGTCGACGAAATGCTCACGCGCATGGCCTCCCTCACCGGTCACTTGAAAACCTTTGCGCGCAAAAGCCCCAGCGGCCTGCGCGAGCGTCTGGACCTGGCGACGGTGGTCGATCAATCCCTGCAACTGCTCGATGCCCGGCTGCGCGATGAACAGATCAGTCTGGTGCTGCACCTGGCGCGTCCGGCCTGGGTGCGCGGCGATGCGATTCGTCTCGAACAGGTGCTGATCAATCTGCTGCGCAACGCCCTCGATGCCATGCACGGCAAACCGTGCAAACGCCTGGAAATTCGCCTGGAAGCCGACGAACAACTGTGGTGCCTGAGCGTCAGCGACAATGGCGGCGGGATCGCCGAAGAGCACCTGAGCCAGGTGTTCGACCCGTTCTTCACCACTAAACCGGTGGGCGACGGACTGGGGCTCGGGCTGGCGGTATCCTTTGCCATCGTGCATGAATCCGGCGGTCGCCTGAGCGCCGAGAATGGCGACAGCGGCGCAGTGTTCAGCCTGACTCTGCCGATCGATCTGGAGGCGCATATCTGATGCTCAATTCGGTAATGGTGGTCGATGACGAAAGCAGCATTCGCAGCGCCGTCGAACAGTGGTTGAGCCTGTCGGGATTCGCGGTGCAATTGTTCAGTCGCGCCGAAGAATGCCTCGCCGCCCTGCCCGCGCATTTCCCCGGGGTGATTCTCAGCGACGTGCGCATGCCCGGCATGGGCGGGCTGCAACTGCTCGCCGAAGTGCAGCGCCGCGACGCCGATCTGCCGGTGATTCTGCTCACCGGGCATGGCGATGTCCCCATGGCGGTCGAAGCGATGCGCGACGGCGCCTACGATTTCCTCGAAAAACCGTTCAGCCCGGAAAGCCTGCTCGACAGTTTGCGCCGCGCCCTGGATAAACGACGCCTGGTCCTCGAAAACCGTGCGCTGCACGAACAGGCCGATCACCGCGCGAAACTCGATGCGACGTTGCTCGGCGTGTCGAAAGGCTTGCAGACTTTGCGCCGGCAGGTGCTGGATCTGGCGGCGCTGCCGGTCAACGTATTGATCCGTGGCGAAACCGGCAGCGGTAAAGAACTGGTTGCGCGTTGCCTGCACGATTTCGGCCCGCGTGCCGACAAGCCCTTCGTGGCGCTGAACTGCGCAGCGATCCCCGAGCAGTTGTTTGAGGCCGAGCTGTTCGGGCATGAGAGCGGCGCCTTCACCGGCGCCTCCGGCAAGCGCATCGGCAAACTGGAATATGCATCGGGCGGCACGCTGTTTCTCGATGAAATCGAAAGCATGCCGCTCGCCCAGCAGGTGAAATTGCTGCGGGTGTTGCAGGAGCAGAAACTGGAACGCCTGGGTTCGAACCAGAGCATTCGCGTCGACTTGCGCATTGTTGCGGCAACCAAACCCGACTTGCTCGACGAAGCCCGGGCCGGGCGCTTTCGGGAAGACCTGGCGTATCGCCTGAATGTCGCCGAACTGCGTTTACCGCCGCTGCGTGAGCGCCGCGAGGACATTCCGTTGTTGTTCGAAACCTTCGCCCAGAGTGCGGCGCAGCGCCTGGGCCGAACCTTCCCGCCGCTGAGCGGTGCACAGTTGAGTCATCTGCTCAGCCATGACTGGCCGGGCAATGTCCGCGAGCTGGCGAACGTTGCCGAACGGCAGGTGCTGGGGCTGGACGAGCCGGCACCGGGGATCGATCCGGGGCAATCGCTGGCGGCGCAGCAGGAAGCGTTCGAGGCGCAGTGTTTGCGTGCAGCGCTGACCCGGCACAAGGGCGACGTCAAAGCGGTGCTTGAAGAACTGCAACTGCCACGCCGCACGTTCAATGAAAAGCTGCAGCGGCATGGGTTGAGTCGGGAGATGTTTCTGAGCGAGTGAGGCGAGCTTGGGATTTTCGGTGTGGCTGGACAGCCCTCTCCCCCAAGGGGGAGAGGGGGAAAGGGAGCCGATCTTCGTGCCATTCAAAACCTGAGTTCGACTCAATGTCTCAGGTCGGTGCACCTCGGATAATCCACTCGGTCGGTCACCTCTCCCTCTGGCCGGTCCGACGTTTCGGGAGGGCTAGGGTGAGGGGCTTTTGATCTTCACGCCAATAAGCGGAAATCCGCTCACAAGATCAATTCAATAGGCACAAAACCGCTCACCCAATCCTGTTACCCCCTCTAAACCGGCCCTCTCGCCGTTGGCATAGCTCCTGCTATAGCCCACGCAGGCTGCGTTTTAACGCGCTCCACAAAAACAATTAAACGAAGGATCCTTCAATGGATAACTCCAATGCCCTGCCCCTTGGGTCGGCTGCCGCGCCCGCCAAAGAAAGAACCACCGCCAGCCGGATCAAATCGATCTTCAGCGGTTCCGTCGGTAACATGGTCGAGTGGTACGACTGGTACGTGTATGCCGCCTTCTCGCTGTACTTCGCTAAATCATTTTTCCCTGCCGGCTCTTCCACCGCACAACTGATGAACACCGCAGCGATCTTCGCCGTCGGCTTTCTGATGCGTCCGATCGGTGGGTGGTTGATGGGCCTCTACGCTGACAAGGTCGGACGCAAGAAAGCCCTGATGGCCTCGGTCTACCTGATGTGCTTCGGCTCCCTGCTGATCGCCCTCAGCCCGAACTATGAAACCATCGGCATCGGCGCGCCGATCCTGCTGATCTTCGCCCGTCTGCTGCAAGGCCTGTCGGTCGGTGGCGAATACGGCACCTCGGCGACCTACCTGTCGGAAATGGCGACCAAGCAACGTCGCGGCTTCTTCTCCAGCTTCCAGTACGTGACCCTGATTTCGGGCCAGCTCATCGCGCTGGGGGTATTGATCGTTCTGCAAAACGTGCTGACCACTGAACAGCTGTACGCGTGGGGCTGGCGTATTCCGTTTGCCATCGGCGCACTGTGCGCAGTCGTTGCGCTGTACCTGCGTCGCGGCATGGAAGAAACCGAGTCGTTTACCAAGAAAGAAAAGTCCAAGGAAAGCGCCATGCGCACCTTGATGCGTCATCCAAAGGAATTGATGACCGTGGTCGGCCTGACCATGGGCGGTACGCTGGCGTTCTATACCTACACCACCTACATGCAGAAGTACCTGGTGAACACCGTCGGCATGAGCATCTCCGACTCGACCACCATTTCGGCGGCCACGCTGTTTCTGTTCATGTGCCTGCAACCGATCATCGGCGGCCTCTCGGACAAGATCGGTCGTCGTCCGATCCTGATCGCCTTCGGCGTGCTGGGGACGATTTTCACCGTACCGATCCTGATGACCCTGCACACCATCCAGACCTGGTGGGGCGCGTTCTTCCTGATCATGGCAGCGCTGATCATCGTCAGCGGCTACACCTCGATCAACGCAGTGGTGAAGGCCGAACTGTTCCCGACTGAAATCCGCGCCCTCGGCGTCGGCCTGCCGTATGCACTGACCGTGTCGATCTTCGGCGGTACCGCTGAATACATCGCACTGTGGTTCAAGAGCATCGGCATGGAAACCGGTTACTACTGGTATGTGACGGCGTGCATTGCGGTGTCGTTGCTGGTCTACGTGACCATGAAAGACACCCAGAAACATTCGCGCATCGTCACTGACTGATCGGGTTTTCACAGCCACCGCAATGGTGGCTGTGAGGGCCCCTTCGCGAGCAAGCTCGCTCCCACAGTGGTCGGTGGCGTTCACAAATCCTGTGTTCACCACACTCCCCCTGTGGGAGCGGGCTTGCTCGCGAATGCCGCGACTCGGTATCAAGTCAACTCGCCAACATGCGGCCTGCCATAGCGCTTCTGCGCATACGAAGCGCCGACAATCATCACCAGCAGAATCCCCGCCAATACCGCCGACGAACCGATGGTGCCGAAATCCAGCCCGCCCTTCTCATGGGGTTTGGTCATCAAGTCACCCAAGGTCGCACCGAACGGCCTGGTCAACACGAACGCCACCCAGAACAACACCACCGTCGAAATCTTCGTGAAATATTTCAGCAGCACGACCACCGCGATGGTCGAGCCGATCAGCAGCGCGCCACCGGCAAAACCCAACCCTGAATCGTCAGCAAGGTAATCGCCCAGTGCCGTGCCGAGGGTGTTGGAAAACAGAATCGCCATCCAGTAGAACATCTCGCCACGGAAGGTCTGCACCTTGCTGACGTTAAGCGAATCACCGCTCAGACGCCACGCGGCAAAGATCGCCAGCAGAATCGCGATGAGGATCATCGAGCCAGTGGCATAACCGAGCCCGAGGGTGCGATCCATGAAGTCCGACATGGTCGTGCCGGCGGTGCTGGTCGACAGGATCACCAGCCAGTACAGCAGAGGCTTGTAAGTCTTGGCCATCAACTGCGTGATCAGCGTCAGCACAAAGACGCTAATCAAAATCAGCGAGCTCAGCGCATAACCGACGTTGAGCGTCATCGACAGCAAATCCCCCGCGGTTTCCCCCAGGGTCGTCGCGCAGATTTTCATGACCCAGAAAGCCAGGGTGATTTGAGGAAGTTTGTTCATTGCAAGGAAAGCTCCAGTGTGTGACGGCCGGTTCTTGGTTTTCTGGCCTCAGGCAGACTGGCGTTGCGGCGGTGAAAAAGCGGTCGGCAAAGTATGAAAAATCTGTCACACACGGCAAAACAGCGATTAATCGCTGATTAATCGCTGATTAATGCTGCCCCCTCATTCTGCAATCACCTGATCGATGACCTGCGCGACGCTCGCTCCGACGACGAAAGCGAATTCAACGCGCCGCCCTTAACATCAAGTTAATCGATTGTTTTTAGCATTAATTTGCGCTTTTTAATCAATTTAGTTGGCGTAGGATTACACCCATGCAAGGCACACCGCCAACGAATCTGGAGTAACAATCATGAAAACCCGACTGATCCTCGCCCTGACCCTGTCCGTACTGGCCGCCAACACTTTCGCCGCCGACGGCTCGGATAAAACCAAATCCGCTGACTTCATTAACGGCGCCAGCGCTGCCGTCGAAACCAGCCACACCGGCACCTATGCCGCTGACGGTTTTGATAAAACCAATATTGGCAAAGCCGTGGCTGCCGATGGCTTCGACAAGACTGGCACTGCCGCAGCCATCAGCTGATCTACACGCTCCCCCTGTAGGAGCTGCCGAAGGCTGCGATCTGTTGATCTTGCTTTTTAAGGACAGGATCAACAGATCGCAGCCTTCGGCAGCTCCTACAGGGGATTTGTATGGGTGGAAATATACGGGGCGTCCTTGCACTATGGCTGCATTCGAAATGCAGCCTCAGGATCTTGCGCCATGCCCGATGACATCCACTTCTACGAACCCGCCAATGGCCACGGCCTGCCCCACGATCCGTTCAACGCCATCGTCGGCCCGCGCCCCATCGGCTGGATTTCCTCGCAGGATGCCCAAGGTCAGTTGAACCTCGCGCCGTACAGCTTCTTCAACGCCTTCAACTACATTCCGCCGATCATTGGCTTTTCCAGTGTCGGGCGCAAAGACAGCCTGAACAACATCGAGCAGACCGGCGAATTTGCCTGGAACCTCGCCACCCGTCCGCTGGCTGAGCAGATGAACCAGAGCTGCGCGATGGTTGCGCCGCAGGTCAACGAATTTGATTTGGCGGGATTGACGACCGTGGCGTCGAAGGTGATTTCGGTGCCGCGCGTGGCCGAAAGCCCGGTGTCCTTCGAGTGCAAGGTCACGCAGATCATTCAGTTGCAGCGCGCCGATGGCGAAACCGTGCCGAGCTGGCTGATCCTCGGCGAAGTGGTCGCCGTACACATCGCCAAGTGGCTGTTGAAGGATGGCATCTACGACACCGCCGCGGCAGAACCGATTCTGCGCGGCGGCGGGCCGGCGGATTATTTCCAGCTGGGGCCTGAAGCCCTGTTCAAGATGTGGCGTCCGGGCGCAAACAAATAACGCGTTACCAGATCAACTCGGCGTCGTCAGTGACGCCTTTGAGTTTATCCAGCTCATTGATGGCCGCGTCATCAGCAGCAATGGCGCCGGGAAAAACCTGATCATTCAGCAGTTTGTGAAAGCGTGGTGCACCGCCATCGACCAGGGCCTTGACCGCGATTGCCGCGTGGTAACCCTTGTTGCCGCCCAACTCGACGGGAACGACTGCGGAGACTGCTTCGAAGTGTTCGAACTCTTTACGTGCCATGTCACACATCCCGGCTCAGACAAATTAAGCCGGACATTAAACCCTCAACCGGCGAGTTTGTGTACCGGCGCCGGGCATTGACCGAGGGCTTGCGCGACCGACACGTCTTTGAAGGTGTGAAAGTCGAGGCTGTTGACCACCAGTTCCTGCACCAGCTCGGCGAAAATTTCCATCGACGGACTGTTGAAGTAGTTGGTCATCATTTGCTGGCTGCTCCAGAACCCGCAGACCAGCCACAACTCGGGATCACACTGTGAATGCTGCAAGGCAAAACTCAGGCAACCGGGGGCAGCGCGGGACGGATCGATCAACGCGCTCAGGCGCACACCGAGTTCCGCCGAACGCCCGGCGCGCGCTCGAACGAAGGCCATATGACTGACGGGAATCTGCTTGGACATGTTCAACCCTCCCAGGGAGTCGCGTGGCAGCCGGGGGACGGGCTGCGACAGGATCCAAGGTTAAGGGCCATGCGCCACATGCCGTTAGTCGATTCCTGCCGCCGCGTTGCACAATCCTGCGAGACTTGCCTGAACCGTCGTTGATGCGCGCTCCCCTGTAGGAGCTGCCGCAGGCTGCGTTCTTTTGACCTTAAAGACAACAATCAAAAGATCGCAGCCTGCGGCAGCTCCTACAGGTCAGCATTCGTCCAGCGTTGATGGATAGCGCGGTGCAGAATCAGGCAAGCATTTCGCAGGATGTGTCTACCGCTCGCGCTTGCACAAACATATGCTCTGCTCCATTCCACCTCCCTTGCCGAGGATGCCGTGCATGACGTCATTCGATCGTTTCCAAGCCCAACCCACCGCTGACATGGAAAAGCAGCGCGCGGAACTGGCGGCGATCATCCGCCGCAACACCACGGACGATGGCAGCTACGCCACGGCCGTCGGTTCGTTGTTCATGTCGCGCCACACCCAATCCCACGACTTTGCCCCGGTGCTCGCGCAACCGGCGCTGTGCATCATGGCGCAGGGGCGTAAAGAGGTGCGGCTGGCCGATGAATACTTCAATTACGACCCGCTGAATTATCTGGTGGTCTCGGTTTCGATGCCGCTGAGTGGGCGTGTGGTCAACGTGTCGCCGGAGAATCCGATCCTCGCCGTGCGCCTCGATATCGATCCTGCGGAAATCACCGCGCTGATCGCCGACGCTGGCCCGATGGGTGTACCGACGCGGCCGACCGGACGCGGTTTGTATGTCGAGCAGATCGACAGTTCGATGCTCGATGCCGTGCTGCGTCTGGCGCGTCTGCTCGATGCGCCGAAAGACATCGCCATGCTCGCGCCGCTGATTCGTCGGGAGATTCTTTATCGCCTGTTGCGCAGTCCGCAGGGTCATCGTTTGTATGAGATCGCGATTGCCAACAGCCAGAGCCACCGCATCAGCCAGGCGATCAAATGGCTCAACGGCAACTTCGAGCAGCCGTTGCGCATCGATGATCTGGCCAAGGAAGTGAATCTGAGCGTGTCGACCCTGCATCACCGCTTCAAGGCGATGACGGCGATGAGTCCGCTGCAGTATCAGAAGCAACTGCGTTTGCAGGAGGCGCGGCGGTTGATGCTGGCCGAAGGGCTGGAAGCGTCGGCGGCGGGGTATCGCGTAGGGTATGAGAGCCCGTCGCAGTTCAGCCGCGAGTACAGCCGCTTGTTTGGGGCGCCGCCGTTGCGGGATTTGGCGCGGTTGCGGCTGTCGGTGTAATCGCTGGAAGCCCCTCACCCTAGCCCTCTCCCAGAGGGAGAGGGGACTGATTGGGGGATATTCAGGAAATACACCGACCTGAAAATGCTTCACCGAATCCATAATCGACTTGATTTTTCAGGTCGATGGACATCACCAGACACCTCGGTCGGCCCCCTCTCCCTCCGGGAGAGGGCTGGGGTGAGGGTAGGCTTTTAAACCGCGCGAATCACATGCTTGATCTCTTGAAACGCCGCCAATCCCCACGGCCCTAATTCTCGACCAATGCTGCTCTGCTTGTACCCGCCCCACGCCGCCTGCGGGAAAATCACCTGCGGCGCATTGATCCAGACCATCCCCGCCTGCAACGCATTGGCGACGCGATCCGCCGCAACCGCATCGCTCGTCACCACGCTTGCGACCAAGCCGAACTGCGTGTCGTTGGCCAGTGAAATTGCCTCGGCTTCACTGCTGAAGCTGCGCACGCAAACCACCGGCCCGAAAATCTCTTCACGCCACAGCGCGCTGTCCAGCGGCACGTCGGTGAACACCGTCGGCTGCAGGAAGTAGCCACGCGGCAGATCCGCCGGACGATTGCCGCCGCAGAGCAAACGCGCACCGGCACTCAGTCCACGATCGATATGGCCGAGCACTCGCTGGTACTGCGCCTGATTGACCAGCGCGCCCATTTCCACCTCAGGATCGAACGGATCCGCCACTCGAATCGCCTGCGCACGCTTGTGCAAACGACGGAGAAACTCCTCCTCCAGTTCCTCTGCGACCAGCACGCGACTGGTAGCCGAACACATCTGCCCGGCGTTGAAAAACGCACCGCCACAGGCCAGCTCGACCGCCAGATCAATGTCGGCATCCGCCAGCACCAATAGCGAGGATTTGCCACCCAGCTCCAGGCTCACACCCTTCACCGTTTCCGCCGCACGCTGCATCACCTGCACGCCCACCGCGTTGCTGCCAGTAAAGGAAATCCTGGCGATGCGCGGATCCGCCGACAACGGCGCACCGACCGCCAGACCTGTACCGCAGACCAGATTGAACACGCCGTTGGGCAAACCCGATTCAGCAATGATCGCCGCCAGTTCCAGCTCCGGCAGCGGCGTCACTTCCGAAGGCTTGAGCACCACGCAGCAACCCGCTGCCAACGCTGGCGCAAGCTTCCACGCGGTGGTGACCATGGGGAAATTCCACGGCACGATCAGTCCGACCACACCGCACGGTTCGCGGCGCAGGCGTGCGCTGAAATCATCGCTGGGCAGCGGCACGTTGCTGTCCTGTTGCGCGTCGAAGGCTTCGGCGAGTTCGGCGTAATACTCGAAGGTAGCGATCACGTCATCGACGTCGATGGCCGCTTCGAATTGCGGTTTGCCGTTGTTGCTCGACTGCAATTTCATCAAATGCTCGCGGCCACTGCGCACGCCGTTGGCGATGTTGCGCAGGATCGCCCCACGTTCGGCGCCGCTGGTTTGCGACCAGCGCTTGAACGCTTCGCTGGCAGCGGTGACGGCTTGATCGACAGCGCTTTCATCTCCGCCATTGACCGTGGTCAGCAGCGCTTCGGTGGCCGGGTTGATCACCCGCAGATGTTCACGCCCCGCCGACCATTGGCCGTTGATGTAGAGGCCGTCGAGTGTGGTTGGGAAATTGCTCATTGCGCCACCGCCTTCATCCATTGGCTCTGGTCGATTTCAATCAAGGTCGGCCCCTGACGATCGGTTGCACAACGCAGTGCGCTGCGCAGTTGTTCGATGCTGCTGATGGCTTCGGCCGCGCAACCGAGTCCCTTGGCCACGGCGACAAAGTCCGGGGTGTAGATGTCCACGCCGACCGGTTCGATGGCGCGGTTGACCATGTATTTCTTGATCTCTTCGTACCCCTGGTTATTCCACAGCAGGACGATCACCGGCACCCGCGCTTCGACGGCGCTGGCCAGTTCCGGCAGGGTGAATTGCAAGCCGCCGTCGCCGATCAGGCACACCACCGGAGGCCGCGCGCCCTGGTCGAGTTGACCACCGAGCCAGGCGCCAATCGCTGCCGGCAAGGCGTAGCCGAGGGTGCCGTAACCGGTCGAGGCATTGAACCAGCGGCGCGGGTGATCGGGGTTGAACGTGAGGTTGCCGGTGTACACCGGTTGCGTGGAATCGCCGACGAACACGGCGTTTGGCAGCTCATCGAGAACGGTGTCGAGGAAACGGGTTTGCGCCAGCGTCGGTACATCCCAGCTCGCCGCCAGTTCAGCACGCAATTTTCCGGCGCGGACCTGACCCCAATCGCTGCTGCGCTCGTCGAGTTTTTCCTGCGACAAGGCGTTAAGCAAGGCTTGCGCGGCGTTGCGCGCGTCGGCCACCAACGCCAGGTGCGGCGGGTAGTTGCGCACGGTCTGGTCAGCGTCGATATCGATGCGCAGCAGTTTGCCGGGAATCTCGAAACCGCCGGCGAAGGTGACGTCGTAATCGGTCTCGGCGAGTTCAGTGCCGATGGCCAAAACCACATCGGCATCAGCGACCAGCGCGCGGGTGGCGACCAGCGTCTGGGTCGAACCGATCAGCAGCGGATGGTTGCCCGGCAGCATGCCTTTGGCGTTGATGGTCAGCGCCACCGGAGCGTCGAGCAACTCGGCGAGTTTGGTCAGTTCCGGCGCGGCGTCGATGGCACCGCCACCGGCCAGAATCAGCGGACGTTTGGCCTCGGCGAGCCATTCGCTCATGCGTTTGACGGCAGTGGGCGCAGCCCCGGCGCGGTCGATATTGACCGGCACACTGGCGAGCAAGTCGTCGGCGTTTTCTACAAGCACGTCCAACGGAATTTCGATGTGCACCGGACGCGGACGCCCGGCCTGAAACAATGCGAATGCACGCGCCAGTACCACCGGCAATTCAGCCGCCGACATCAAGGTATGCGAGAACGCCGCAACACCTGAAACCAGTGCGCTCTGGTTCGGCAGCTCATGCAGCTTGCCGCGCCCGCCACCCAACTGACTGCGCGACTGCACGCTGGAGATCACCAGCATCGGGATCGAATCGGCATACGCCTGGCCCATGGCGGTGGTGATGTTGGTCATGCCCGGGCCGGTAATGATGAAGCACACACCCGGTTTGCCAGCGGTGCGCGCGTAGCCGTCAGCCATGAAACCGGCGCCCTGCTCATGCCGAGGGGTGACGTGACGAATGCTCGAACGCGCGAGCCCGCGATACAACTCCACGGTGTGCACGCCGGGAATGCCGAACACCTGCTCGACCCCGTAACCTTCGAGTAACTTGACCAGTACTTCACCACACGTCGCCATGTCGATTGCCCTTCTTGTTCGCTGAATACACAAGGCTTTTCTGTAGGAGTGAGCCTGCTCGCGATGGCGTCTTTTCATTCACCATTGCGGTGACTGATTCACCCCAATCGCGAGCAGGCTCACTCCTACATAAAAGCCCTTCATGGCTTCATTGAACGGTCGGCAGGTAGCCGCAACAATCGATTAAAAGTCATACTAGCCATGTCCTCACGTCATACCTTGGATCCCCATGAAGCGCCTGCCTCCCCTGCCCGCCCTGCACACGTTTCTGATCACCGCGCAGTGCTGCAACTTCACTCGCGCCGCCGAACAGTTGCATATCACCCAAGGCGCGGTGAGCCGGCAGATCGCCGGACTTGAAGAACATCTCGGTTATCCGCTGTTCATTCGTCTGGCTCGCGGCCTGGCGCTGACCGCTGAAGGGCGCGAGTGGCTACCGCGCGTGGAAAAAGTCTTCGGATTGATCAGCGAAGCGAGCGAACAGATCGGCCTGCAGCGTCAGACCCTGCAACTCAAGGCACCGAGCTGCGTGATGCGCTGGCTGTTGCCGCGCTTGCTCCAATGGCAGAAGGAACGCCCGGACGTGCCGGTGAAACTCACGGCGTCGCTGCAACACGGCGTGGATTTTCAGCGTGAGCAATTCGATGCAGCGGTAATTTACGGCCCGCCACCGGACAACTCGCCGGGGGCCTTGCACCTGTTCGACGAGCAACTGACGCCAGTGTGCTCGCCGCTGTTGCTCAAGGGTTCACCGGCACTGAATGCTCCGGCGGATCTGCAACAGCATCTGCTGCTGCACCCGACGCACGATATTCAGGATTGGTCGGTGTGGCTGAACGCCGCGCGGCTGCAACTGGACAACATCAGCAGCGGCCAGCATTTCGAAACGCTGGATCAGGCGATGTCGATGGCGTCGCACGGGACGGGCGTGGCGATTGGGGACTGGTCGTTGATCGGCGACGACTTGCGCGCCGGACGGCTGGTGATGCCGTTTGATTTGAAAGTGAAAACAGGATTGGCGTACTACGTGGTGTTGCCACCAGGAACCGAGCCGTCGCCACCGCTCGAAGAACTAATGATCTGGCTCACAGAACAAGCCCACACCCGCTGAACACAAATCCCCTGTAGGAGCTGCCGCAGGCTGCGATCTTTTGATCCTGGTTTTTTAAAATCAAAAACAAGATCAAAAGATCGCAGCCTGCGGCAGCTCCTACACGGGATGTATCAGTAGCCGACGGTGTAGCGTTGGCGTGAGTGTTTTGGCGTTTCCACTTCGTCGATCAGCGTGATCGCGTAGTCGGCAAAGGTGATCCAGCTACGGCCTTCGACGCTCACCAGCAAGTGCTCCTGGCCGATGCGGAATGTGCCGCTGCGCTCACCCTCAACAAACTCTGCCGATGGCGACAAAAACGTCCAGTCCAGCTCTTTCTCCTGACGCAATGCATCAAGAAACGCCGCACCGGCACTGGCCTCGGTTTTGTACTCGGCCGGGAAACCGGCGCTGTCGATCACTCGGGTGTCGTCCGGCAGCAACAACGAACCGGCACCGCCGACCACCAGCAAACGCTTGACCCCGGCCTGCTTCACCGGCCCGACAATCGCCGACGCTGGCACCGTGGTGAAATGCGCAGCGGTGATCACCACGTCGTGACCGGCCACCGCTTCCTGCAATGCCGCCGAATCGAGCACGTCGACATTCTTGCTGACTACACCGGCACGCGCGCCGATCTTCGAGGTATCGCGAGCGATGGCGGTAACGCTGTGACCGCGACGCAGGGCTTCTTCCAGCAGTTGGCTACCGGCACGGCCGGTGGCACCAATGATTGCGATCTTGCTCATGACGTTCTCCAATTGGCTTGAGTGTTTCAAATGAGGCACATATCTATTGAGTGAAGATATTCCCTGTGCTGAGGAAACTTTGTGGCGAGGGGATTTATCCCCGATGGAGTGCGAAGCGCTCCCCTGCTTTTTCCTGTGAAACCGCACTCTCAGGATTTGCGACTGCTGCGCAGCCGATCGGGGCGGTGCGACGATTCGCTAAATCCCCTCGCCACAAAGGCAATCAGCAATCCTTGAGACCTCAGTATTCAGATAGAGCGGGTTACCACTGCATCTCAGCCTTGGCGACTTTCGCGCTCAGTTCCAGCGAGCTTTCTTCACCCAGTTTCGGGTAGCGCTTTTTCATCGCGGCGATCAGGGCGGTGGAGTCTTTGGCCTTCGCGGTTTCCTCGTCGAATGCCTTAATGTAGTCGGCGGTGAATTTCACGCTGGCCAGCGAACGGCGGCTATCACCCAGATAGTGACCCGGCACCACGGTGTTCGGTTTCAGGGTTTCGATCGAGTGCAGGGTCTCCAGCCAATCAGCGTGGGATTGTGCGGTCTGGGTATCGGCCATCCACACGTGAATATTCTCGGCAACCACTACGCCGCCGACCACGGCTTTGAGCGATGGAATCCACACAAAGCTGCGATCCGGTTGTTTGCCTTCAAGACCGACCACCTGCAATTTCTGCCCTTCGAGCATCAGGCTGTCGCCCTTGAGCACACCCGGCACGATGGTTTTCGCCGGTACATCGGTGCCCATTTTCGGCCCCCAGAACGCCAGTTTGCCGGCAACGGTTTTGTTGATGTGATCGACGGTCGGCTGCGAGGCCAATACCTTGGCGTCCGGGAAAGCTTTGGTCAGGGTGTCGAGGCCGAAATAGTAATCCGGGTCACCGTGGCTGATGTAGATGGTGGTCAGGTGCTTGCCGCTGGCGCGGATCTTTTCCACGACCTGCTCAGCCTGGGACTTGCCGAATTGTGCGTCGACCAGCACCGCATCTTTTTCACCGCTGACCAGGACCGAGGTCACCGGGAAGATGGCGTTAGTGCCCGGATTGTAGACATCGAGGGTCAGATTGGCAGCGGCAGCGTGGGCTGCAAAACCCAGTGCACTGATGGCGAGCAGAATGCGTTTGAATGGGGTGACGCCGATCATGTGTTGCTCCAGTGTCCGAATGCCGTGTTTGGCGATGGGACAGAGCTTAGTTGCCTGACTCAGTACAAAAAATGCGATGCTTGGACATAGTTTGTTTCTGAAAGCGGGCAAATCATGGATCGTCTCCAAGCAATGCGGGTGTTTGTCACCGTGGTGGATCTGGGCAGTCAGTCGGCGGCCGCCGATCATCTCGACCTGTCACGGCCGGTGGTGTCGCGTTATCTGGCGGAGCTGGAAGACTGGGTCGGCGCACGGCTGATGCACCGCACCACGCGCAAGTTGAGCCTGACCGCCGCCGGCAGTGAAATTCTGCCGCGCTGTCGGCAGATGATCGAACTGTCGAGCGACATGCAGGCCGCCGTCAGCGAACCGCACGATGCGCCGCGCGGCCTGCTGCGAATCAGCGTCAGCACTTCGTTCGGCCAGGCGCAATTGGCCGACGCGATGGCCGCGTATGTAAAACGCTATCCGGGTGTGAGCATCGATCTGCAAATGCTCGATCGCACGGTGAATCTGGTCGATGAGCGCATCGATCTGGCGATTCGCACCAGCAATGATCTCGATCCAAACCTGATCGCCCGGCGCTTGACCGTGTGTCGCTCGGTGGTGTGCGCGGCCCCGGAATATATAGGCGACAACCCGCCGCCGCAGCGGGTCGAAGACCTCAGCCGGCATAACTGCCTGACCCACTCGTATTTCGGCAAGAGCCTGTGGCATTTCGAAGAGGATGGCGAACCGGTATCGGTGCCGGTGCAGGGCAATATCAGCGCCAACGAGGCCAGTACATTGTTGCGCGCAACGCTGGCCGGCGCGGGGGTGGCGATGCTGCCGACTTATCAGGCCGGGGTGCATATTCACAACGGTGAACTGATCCGACTGCTGCCTCATGCCGAGCCACGGCAAATGAACATCTACGCGGTCTACGCCTCGCGCAAGCACATGCCGGCGGCGCTGCGCAGCATGCTGGATTTTCTGGTGCAGCGGTTTCCCGAGAACCCGGTGTGGGACGTGGGATTTTAAAATCAAAAGATCGCAGCCTGTGGCAGCTCTTGCATGGCTGCGATCTTTTGATCTTGTTCTATGCTGAAAGTAATACCGCAGGGTATTTCGTTCAGAGGTGAACGCCATGAACATCAAAACAAGAAGGTACTTCGCGATTTTCATCACCTGCGCCGCCACGCTGGCGCTGTACGGCACCGCTGCCTGGCGGGTCGAGCAACTGCGCCAGCTGCCGCGTGAATACGCGAGCTGCAATTTCGAGCGCTGCATTCCGCACAATGCTTCGCTGAACGCACTGCGCTGACCTTGAGGCTGAGGCAGACACAAAATCTGTGGGAGCTGGCTTGCCAGCGATTGCGGTCTGACATTCAGCATTTAAGGTGACTGAACCACCGCTATCGCTGGCAAGCCAGCTCCCACATTTTTTGCAGCGGCTTTGAGGTTACTGTTCGGTCTTCAAGCGATCGCGGAAGGCTTTTGGTGAGATTCCGACCCGGCGCCGGAACAGGCGCGTGAAGTTGGTCGGATCGGAAAACCCCAACAATTCCGACATCTCGTAAATCGTCATGCTGGTGTACGTCAGCAAACGCTTGGCTTCCAGCAACTGCCGCTCGTGCATGATCTGCAACGCCGGTTGCCCGGCCAGCTCACGGCACGTGCCGTTGAGGTGCGATACCGAAATCCCCAGTCGATGCGCCAGGTCCTCGACCTTGACGTGTTGGCGATAAGTCTCCTCGACCAACTGAATGAAGCCATTGAGGTATTCGCGCTGACGTTGCGGCCGCTGGCTGGCTTTGTGGCGGACGATCGCTTGGCGACTGACCCAGACCATGATCACGCTGACCAGCGAATGCATGAGCATTTCCCGCGCCGGTTGATGGCCGTTGTACTCGGCCTGCAACGCCGAAAACAGACTGTTGAGATAATCGCCGTCGTGGCCGGCCGGGTAGCTGTCCGCGCAGGCCAGTGCCTGCACCGAATCACCCAATTGCGCCTGCAAGTGACTGATCAATGGCGTGGCCAGGGTGACGATGAAGCCTTCGACGTCCTCGGAAAAACGAAAGCCATGCACCGACAGCGGTGGCAGGACCTGAATGGCGGGAGTGTCGAGTTGCGTGCGCTGACCTTCGATCTCAAGCTCTGCCTGACCTTTGAAGACGAAGAGCAACTGGCACAAATCGGCGTGGCGGTGGGGTTTGATTTCCCAATGATGTTCGCGGCTGCGTGAGGAAATGGTTTCACAGTGCAGCAAGTCAGGGGTCGGCCAGTCCAGGCTTTCACCGTAGAGCTTGAACACCGGAATCGAGGACAGCTCAGGCTTGTTCATCACTTCAATCCAGCCTCGGGGTTGTGGGGCGATAATCGCACCGATTGGCAGAATGTACAGGTATCGGCTCAGTTTTCACCTTCAATTGACAGACCCGCAAGGGAAAAATGCAAGCACTCGATCCATAAAAAACATTCGCCGGCATTTGCCGCGTGAAGCTTGCGAGTCATAAAAACAATGAAAACCCTGAAAACCCAAGTTGCCATCATCGGCGCCGGTCCGTCCGGTTTGCTCCTCGGTCAATTGCTGCACAACGCCGGCATCGACACCCTGATCCTCGAACGTCAGACGCCTGATTATGTCCTCGGCCGCATCCGCGCCGGCGTCCTCGAACAAGGCATGGTAGAGCTGTTGCGTCAGGCCGGCGTGAGTCAGCGGATGGACGCCGAAGGTCTGGTTCACAGTGGCTTCGATCTGGCCCTCGACGGACGTCAGGTGCATATCGATCTGCAGGCACTGACGGGCGGCAAGACCGTGATGATCTACGGCCAGACCGAAGTCACCCGGGACCTGATGGCCGCTCGTCGGGAGGCGGGAGCCGCGACGATTTACCAGGCGAGCAATGTCGTTCCCCACGGAATGAAAAGCGACGAAGCCTTTGTCACCTTCGAAAAGGACGGTGAAACCTGGCGTGTCGATTGCGATTACATCGCCGGTTGCGACGGTTTCCACGGTGTGGCCCGGCAGTCGATTCCGCCTGAATGTTTGAAGATCTTCGAGCGGGTTTATCCGTTTGGCTGGCTGGGCATTCTTGCCGACACACCGCCGGTGCATGACGAATTGGTCTATGCCCGCCATGAGCGCGGTTTCGCTTTGTGCAGCATGCGTTCGGCGACACGTACGCGCTATTACCTGCAAGTGCGGGCCGATGAAAACGTCGAAGACTGGAGCGACCAGCGCTTCTGGGACGAGCTGAAAAGCCGCCTGCCTGCGCATCTCGCGGAGAAACTGGTCAGCGGCCCGTCCATCGAAAAAAGCATCGCGCCGCTGCGCAGTTTTGTCGTCGAGCCGATGCAGTACGGGCGGATGTTCCTCGTCGGTGACGCGGCGCACATCGTGCCGCCGACTGGCGCCAAAGGCCTTAATCTGGCGGCAAGCGATGTCAGCACCTTGTTCAATATTCTGCTGAAGGTTTACCGCGACGGTCGCACCGAGCTGTTGGATAAATACTCGGAAATCTGCCTGCGCCGCGTGTGGAAAGCCGAGCGGTTTTCCTGGTGGATGACTTCGATGCTGCATCGTTTTGACGACCACGATGACTTCAGCCAGCGCATCAGCGCCTCGGAACTGGACTACTTTGTCAGTTCAGAAGCGGGACGAAAAACCATTGCAGAAAATTACGTCGGACTTCCTTATGAGGCTATCGAATAGCTTCCTACCGACTTACACTGGCGAGCATCCCCGCTCGCCTGACGATCTGCGGGATCTCAACTGCCCGCAGGTTCTGCCCGTGACCAATCTCAATCACCCCGAAACGCCCAAACCGGCCATTCGCAGCGTTCTCGTTGCTTTGATGATGGCGATCTTTCTGGGTGCTCTCGACCAGACCATCGTCGCGGTGTCGATGCCGGCCATCTCCGCCCAGTTCAAGGACGTCAGCCTGCTGGCCTGGGTGATTTCCGGCTACATGGTCGCGATGACCGTGGCCGTGCCGATCTACGGCAAGCTGGGTGATTTGTACGGGCGGCGCAAATTGATGCTGTTCGGCATGGGCCTGTTCACCCTCGCCTCGCTGTTCTGCGGCATGGCGCAAAGCATGGAGCAACTGGTGCTAGCGCGGATCCTTCAGGGCATCGGCGCCGGCGGGATGATTTCGGTGAGTCAGGCGATCATCGGCGACATCGTCCCGCCACGCGAACGCGGACGTTACCAGGGTTACTTCAGCAGCATGTACGCGGTGGCCAGCGTCGCCGGCCCGGTGCTCGGCGGCTACATGACCGAATACCTGTCGTGGCGCTGGGTGTTTCTGATCAATCTGCCGCTAGGCCTTGGCGCTTATTGGGTGGCGCGACGCAATCTGCGCGGGCTACCGATTCCGCAGCGCAAACCGATCATCGACTACCTCGGCACGCTGTTGATGATCATCGGCCTGACCGCGCTGCTATTGGGCATCACTCAGGTCGGTCAGGGTCATGCCTGGCGCAGCAGCGAAGTGCTTGGCCTGTTCGCTTGTGCGGTAGTCGTGCTGGCGGTGTTTGTCTGGCACGAGCGGCGGGCGCGGGAGCCGTTGCTGCCGATGCACCTGTTCGCCAACCGCAACGCCTTGCTGTGCTGGTGCACGATTTTCTTCACCAGTTTCCAGGCGATCTCCTTGATTGTGCTGATGCCGTTGCGCTTTCAGAGCGTTACCGGGGCCGGGGCCGACAGCGCAGCATTGCATTTGCTGCCGTTGGCGATGGGGCTGCCGATCGGTGCCTATTTCGCCGGACGTCGCACCTCGATCACCGGGCGCTACAAACCGCAGATCCTGACCGGCGCGATGCTCATGCCGATGTCGATTCTTGGCATGGCGTTCAGCCCGCCCGAGGCGACCGTGATCAGCGGCTTGTTCATGTTGCTTTGCGGCATTTCCAGCGGTATGCAGTTTCCGACGTCGCTGGTCGGCACGCAAAATTCGGTGGAACAACGCGACATCGGCGTGGCCACCAGCACCACCAACCTGTTCCGCTCGCTGGGCGGCGCGGTGGGTGTGGCGTTGATGTCGGCGCTGTTGCTGGCGTTGCTGCAGGATTCCACTTTCGCCCATCTGGCGAGCAGTTCGCTGATCAGCGAGGGGCATTCGGGCAACGTGCTGCTGGATGGCCTGAACGCCGCTCCGGGGGATGCACAGAATGCCTTGCGAGCGGAGTTGCTGGTGACGTTCCGGCATTTGTTGTGGGTGAGTGCGGCGGTGTCTTTGCTCGGGCTGGCGGCGGCGATTGCGATGCCCAACAGCCTGCTGCGCGGCCGCGAGCACGGCGCCAAATAAAACAGCAAAAGATCGCAGCCTGCGGCGGCTCCTACAGGGGAACAATCATGTAGGAGCTGCCGCAGGCTGCGATCTTCTGATCTTCAAGGGCTGTAGTAACCGACGGCCACGAGGAAATGCCCGGCCTTCTTCAGGTAGGCATGTTTGTCCTCGACCTTGCCGGTCACCGGGTTCTTCCAGCGGTACTCGTATTCACCGTCATCCTGCTTGCCGATCAGCGCCAGAATCGGCTCGCCGACCGGTTTGCCCTCCGGATCCCTGACCTTGCCGAAATCGGTATTGACCAGCCGCAGGTTGGTGCCGTGGGCAACGTAGCGCTGCGTGTTCAGATCGACCACGAACACATACAAGTCATCCTGCAGATAGCCGCCCTTGAGCGAATTGATCGCTGTCAGCGTGCCCTTCTCGTCCTTGCCCAAATCAACTGCCACTTTATCCAGCAGGGCTTTGGCCTGCTCGGCCGACGCGCGCGGCAAGTAGTAACCGACCGCCAGAATGCGCTGGCCGATGCGCTGATAAAACACATGCTTGCGTTCGACCTTGCCGTCCGCCTGGTTCTGCCAACGGTATTCGGCTTGCTGGATGCCGTTGCCTTCAGGCACCAGCAACGCCTGCTTGAACGCCTTCTGCAAGTCCGGCCCGAGCACTTCGCTGACATCCCGCCCGATCAGCGCTGACGACGGCCCGCCGCTGGCGAGCATCACGCCTTTGGTGTCGACCACGAATACATAGCGATCCTTGTCGACAAACTCGCCCTGGCGGCTGAACGCGGCGAACGCCTTGTCGCCATTGTCGTGGTAATAGGCCAAGGCCTTTTCCAGCAAAGCGATGGCCGCCTGGCTGTCATCCTTGGCGGCGGTCGCGGCGCTGGCCGGGCCGAAACCGGCCAATAACAGCAAACAGAGACAGGCGAATTTATGCACAAACCCCATGACGCATCCCTCGTTCTTGTTGGTGTTTCAAGAGCGTAGACGGCTTGGGGTGATGTATGGATATTCAGAATGATGCAGGGGATTACAAAACTGTGGCGAGGGGATTTAGCGAAACGTCGCACCGCCCCGCTGGAGTGCGAAGCGCTCCCCTGCATTTCTACAGTGACACCGAGTTATCAGGCTTTGGGGCTGCTTCGCAACCCAACGGGGATAAATCCCCTCGCCACAAAAGCCCACTCGGCGACAGATTGGTGTTTACGGGCGGGAATTGATCTGCTGCTGCAAGTTCTGGATCTGCGCCTGCAAGGTGTTGAGGTTGCGGGTCATCTGACCGCGAAACGCATCAAACTCAGCGGTATTCGCGGCGCCGCCCTGAGGCGCTGCCGGCCGGTTGTCCTGCTCGCTTTTGAGTACGACGATTTCCTGCTCCAGCCGATCGATCGCGGCACTCGGATTACCTTGCTTCTTCAACGCCGCGATATCGGCGCCGAGGCTTTTGAACTGCGCATCGAAAGCCTTCAACTGCGTGTCGACCTTGCTGGTATCCGCCGGGGTGCTTTTCAGCGTCGCCAATTCTGCACTCAAGGCTTTGACCTGCGCCTGCAACTGGCTGTTGGCGTTCTGCTGCTCGGAGGTCTGCGCGGTCATCTTCGCCAGGCGCTTGTCGAGATCGCTGGCCTGACCGGCCACGCCTTGCTGCTCTTTGCTCTGATCGAGCAACTTGCCTTCCAGCTGTTTGATCTGCAGTTTCAACGCTTCGCTGTCACTGGTGACGTTGCTCTGACTGGCCACCACCTTGCCGGAAATATCCTGCAGGCGCCCTGCCGCTTCTTCGCTGATGCGGGCAAAACTTTCCTGGGTCGCCACCAGTTGCTGCTCCATCAGGGAAATCTGCTGAAAACTCCACCAGGCCAGACCGATGAAGGCAAAAAACAACGCGCCGACCAGTGCCCACAGCGGCCCGGTGCTGGCCGCCTTGACCTTGACCACAGGCGGCGTGCGCGAATGCACGGAGGTGCGCGCGGTGGTCGGAATGTCATCGTCGTCGAAAGTGTCGGCACGCAGGCTCGGGACATCATCGAAATCGTCGTGGGCATCATTACGCATGGACATTGAGGCAACCTTTGTGAAACGCGGTGATGGCTAAATGCTGCGAAGTATAACCGGCGCAGCCGCAGGCATTGACCCTCAACCTGCGGTGCGGTTCATTGCCGGCCGGCCGATTCATTTCAACGCGTTTCAGCGAATGTCCTGCGCTTTCCACCATGCGCAGAACTCATCCAGCGCCGACCACAGGCTGACTTTCGGATCGTAGTCCAGATAATGCCGGGCGCGGCTGATGTCGAGGGTGAAATTTTTTTTCATCACTTGCATGCCCAAGCGCGACAGCGTTGGTTCCGGCCGGCCCGGCCAGAGTTTGCACGCACCTTCGTTGAGCGCCGCGAAGCTATAGGCCAATCCGTAGGAACGGTACTTGGTGACCTGTGGGACTTCCATCTTGCGCATCACGTAATTGACCACATCCCACAGCGGCACAGGCGCGCCGTTGCTGATGTTGTAGGCCTTGCCCAGCGCAGACCCCGCCGCCAGCAGACTGCTGAGCATGGCTTCGTTGAGGTTCTGCACGCTGGTGAAATCGACCTTGTTCAGACCGTTGCCGATGATCGCCAGCCGACCCTTGCGCTGCATGTTGAGCAGGCGCGGGAAGATACTCATGTCGCCGGCACCGGTGACGAAACGCGGGCGCAGGGCGATGGTTTCGAGACCGAATTCCTGCGCACCGAAGACTTTTTGCTCAGCCAGGTACTTGGTCGCGGCATAGTGATGCTTGAAGCGTTTGGGCACTTGCTCTTCGGTCAGGCCCAAATGGTCGCGGCCATCGAAGTAAATCGATGGCGACGACAGGTGCACCAAACGCCGGACGCGCTGCTTGAGGCAGGCTTCGACGACGTTTTCGGTGACCTGCACGTTGCCCTGATGGAAGTCCTGATAACGTCCCCAAAGCCCGACGGCGCCAGCGCAATGCACCACAGCTTCGACGTCGGAACACAGTTCGCGGACCAACTCGGGATCGGTCAGATCGCCGGGCACAAATTCGGCACCACGGCGTACCAGATGCTCGACGCTCTCGGCCCGGCGACCGTTGACCCGCACGTCCAGGCCCTGCTCCAGGGCGAAACGCGCAAAGCGTCCGCCAATGAAGCCGCTTGCGCCGGTGACCAGAATTTTCATGTAGAGCTCCAACAAAAAAACAGCTGCAAGCATCGAGCTTTTAGCTGCAAGTTTAAAACGGTGCGCAGCGCTGAACTTGCCGCTCGCAGCTTGACGCTTATGGCTGTTTTAAAGGCACTAGCCATTGCGCAGAAGCACGCACCAATTGCTCGGTCAGCAAGCCCAGCAACTGACCGCCATTGCGCCAATGATGCCAGTACAACGGCACGTCGATCGGTTTATCTGGCAACAGCTCGCGCAATTCGCCACGCTGCAACTGCTCGCGCACTTGCAGTTCCGGCACCAGGCCCCAGCCGAGTCCGGCTTCGGTCAGACGGATAAAACCTTCCGAGGACGGGCATAAATGGTGCTCGAAACCACCATCGACACCCAGCGATGCCAGATAGCGATGCTGGAGGAAGTCGTCCGGGCCGAACACCAGCGCCGGGGTGCGCGGCAATTGTTCGGCGCGCACGCCATCCGGGAAATGCCGTTCGATGAACGCCGGGCTGGCCAGTGCGCGATAACGCATCGCGCCGAGCAGCACACTGCGCGCGCCGGCCACCGGCCGTTCACTGGCGCAAAGGCATGCGGCCACTTCTCCGGCACGCATGCGTTTGAGGCCGACGGTCTGGTCTTCGACGATCAGATCCAGCAACAAATGCTGTTCTGCGCAGAAGTCGCCCACCGCTTGCGCCCACCACGTGGCGAGGCTGTCGGCGTTGAGCGCGATACGCAAACGCTCCGGCAGGCCCTCTTCGTCCAACGCTGGCACCAGCGTTTGCAAGTCACGCTCAAGCAATCGCACCTGCTGCACATGGTTAAGCAGCCGCCGGCCAATCTCGGTCGGCGACGGCGGTGTGCCGCGCACCAGCACCGGTTGGCCGACCCGCGCTTCGAGCAATTTGATCCGCTGCGAGATCGCCGATTGCGACAAACCCAGTACCTGCGCGGCACGTTCGAATCCAGCCTGCTCGACCACGGCGGCCAGAGCAGAAAGTAATTTGTAGTCGAACATCAGTTTTCCTAATGAGCGATCAGCACTATTGGTTTTTCTTATACAGCGTTCGACCGGAGAATAGCCAGCAAGCACTCTTTATCAAGGAACACCTCAATGGCTGGCGAAACCTCACTCACAACCCTGTTGCGCAGCATGAGCCCGCAACTCAATGCCGGCGAATACGTGTTCTGCACCCTGCGCGACGGCCAGTTGCCCAGTGGCCTGGAGATTGTCGGCAGCTTCCGCGAACAGGAAGGCCTGACGGTGATTGTCGAACGCGCCCACGCCGAGCAGGCCGGATTCAGCTTCGACTATGTCGCCGCGTGGATCACCCTCAACGTCCATTCGGCGCTGGAGGCGGTTGGCCTCACCGCTGCATTCGCCACGGCATTGGGCAAGGCCGGGATCAGTTGCAACGTGATCGCCGGTTACTACCACGACCATTTGTTCGTCGGCCAGGCCGATGCCGAGCGCGCCATGCAGGTGCTGCGCGACCTGGCAGCCAATGCGGAGTAATTCTTATGTGGCAAAGCTATGTGAACGGCTTGCTGGTGGCGTTCGGGCTGATCATGGCGATCGGTACGCAGAACGCGTTTGTGTTGGCGCAAAGCCTGCGCCGTGAACATCACCTGCCGGTGGCGGCATTGTGCGTGGTCTGCGATGCGCTGCTGGTCGCGGCCGGGGTATTCGGCCTGGCGACGGTTCTGGCGCAGAACCCGACGCTGCTGGCGATTGCCCGTTGGGGCGGCGCGACATTTTTGATCTGGTACGGCAGCCAGGCACTGCGCCGGGCCTGTTCGAAACAGAGCATGGATCAGGGTGAAAACCAGACCGTGCGTTCGCTGCGTGCGGTGATGCTCAGTGCGCTGGCAGTGACCTTGCTCAACCCGCACGTTTATCTCGATACGGTGTTGCTGATCGGCTCTCTCGGCGCGCAGCAATCGGTGCCGGGGGCCTATGTGGTCGGTGCTGCGAGTGCTTCGCTGTTGTGGTTTTTCACCTTGGCATTGGGTGCAGCGTGGTTGGCGCCGTGGCTGGCCCGGCCGAGTACCTGGCGGATCCTTGATCTGGTGGTGGCGCTGATGATGTTCACGGTCGCCGGACAACTGATATTGGCGTCCTGATTTATTCCAAACAGCTCTGGAACCTCTATCCCACACAGTTGTTGCGTGGTTATGCCGCAACCCCGGTGCTATGATCGAAACCCTGCGCCGCAAAGAGTAAAAACTCGCCGGTGCATTTCTGGCCGCCCGTGATCGGCCTTGCGCTCACCGCAACAGACCTGATTAGGAGAATCATCATGGCTTTCGAAGTGCCGCCGCTGCCTTACGCACACGATGCCCTGCAGCCGCACATTTCCAAGGAAACCCTGGAATACCACCACGACAAGCACCACACCACCTACGTCGTGACCCTGAACAACCTGGTGCCAGGCACCGAGTTCGAAGGCACGACCCTGGAAGAAATCGTCAAGACTTCCTCGGGCGGTATCTTCAACAACGCCGCTCAGGTCTGGAACCACACTTTCTACTGGAACTGCCTGGCGCCAAACGCCGGCGGTCAACCAACCGGCGCGCTGGCTGAAGCCATCAACGCAGCCTTCGGTTCGTTCGACAAATTCAAGGAAGAGTTCAGCAAAACCTCAATCGGCACCTTCGGTTCCGGCTGGGGCTGGCTGGTGAAAAAGGCTGACGGTTCCCTGGCTCTGGCCAGCACCATCGGCGCCGGCAACCCGCTGACCAGCGGCGACACCCCGCTGCTGACCTGCGACGTCTGGGAACACGCTTACTACATCGACTACCGCAACGTTCGTCCGAAGTATGTCGAAGCGTTCTGGAACCTGGTCAACTGGAAGTTCGTTGCTGAGCAGTTCGAAGGCAAAACCTTCACCGCTTAAGCTGCGCGCCAGTCAAAAAACCCGGCTTTTGGCCGGGTTTTTTTATGGGCGTTCGATGATCGTTCCCACGCTCCTGCGTGGGAATGCATACCGTGACGCTCCGCGTCACTGGACGCAGAGCGTCCCTAACGGCATTCCCACGTTGAGCGTGAGAACGATCAATGGCGTTTCTCTCACGATTAAAGCTGTCTGCCGCTGCTTGCCGCCATGCCACAGCGGGCTAACATCAAAAAGAGGAAAAAAAGCTGCGAACCGCTCAAGTTGAGGGCCAAAACTACCGACACAGTACAAATAGGGCTAATACTCCAGACAGCAGCATTTCGGCCAACGCCACAGGCAATTCATCCTGGGCCTGATTGTCCCTTTGACTGCCAACACGGGATTGCCAATACTCATGGCAACTTGACGCTACCCGCACGGATTAAGGAATAACCCTTTGAAGCTGGAACTCAAGAACAGCTTGTCGGTGAAGTTGCTCCGGGTCGTGCTCCTGTCGGCATTGATCGTCGGCGTAGTCTTGAGCTGCGCGCAGATTGTTTTCGATGCCTATAAAACCCGTCAGGCGGTTGCCGGCGACGCCGAACGCATCCTCGACATGTTCCGCGACCCCTCGACCCAGGCGGTTTACAGCCTCGATCGGGAGATGGGCATGCAGGTGATCGAAGGCCTGTTCCAGGACGACGCCGTGCGCCAGGCCTCCATCGGCCATCCCAACGAAGCCATGCTCGCGCAGAAATCCCGCGATCTGCAGCATTCCAACAGCCGCTGGCTGACCGACCTGATCCTCGGCCAGGAGCGCACCTTCACCACCCAACTGGTGGGGCGCGGCCCGTACAGCGAGTATTACGGCGACCTGAGCATCACCCTCGACACCGCGACCTATGGCGAAGGCTTTATCGTCAGCTCGGTGATCATCTTTATCTCCGGCGTGCTGCGTGCCCTGGCCATGGGCCTGGTGTTGTATCTGGTCTATCACTGGCTGCTGACCAAACCGCTGTCGCGGATCATCGAGCATCTCACCGAGATCAATCCGGACCGGCCCAGCGAACACAAGATTCCGCAGCTCAAGGGCCACGAGAAAAACGAACTGGGGATCTGGATCAACACCGCCAATCAATTGCTCGAATCGATCGAACGCAACACCCATCTGCGCCACGAAGCGGAAAACAGCCTGCTGCGCATGGCCCAGTACGACTTCCTCACTGGTCTGCCCAACCGCCAGCAATTGCAGCAGCAACTGGACAAGATTCTGGTCGACGCCGGCAAGCTGCAACGCCGGGTCGCGGTGTTGTGCGTGGGGTTGGATGATTTCAAAGGCATCAACGAACAGTTCAGCTACCAGACCGGCGACCAATTGCTGTTGGCGCTGGCTGATCGTCTGCGCGCCCACAGCGGCCGCTTAGGTGCCCTCGCCCGCTTGGGCGGTGACCAGTTTGCGCTGGTGCAGGCCGACATCGAACAGCCTTACGAAGCAGCAGAACTGGCGCAAAGCATCCTTGATGACCTCGAGGCGGCGTTTGCCCTCGATCATCAGGAAATCCGCCTGCGCGCGACCATCGGCATCACCCTGTTCCCGGAGGATGGCGACAGCACCGAGAAGCTGTTGCAGAAGGCCGAGCAGACCATGACCCTGGCCAAGACCCGTTCGCGCAACCGCTATCAGTTCTACATCGCCAGCGTCGACAGCGAGATGCGTCGCCGCCGCGAACTGGAAAAAGACCTGCGCGATGCCTTGCTGCGCGACCAGTTCTACCTCGTCTATCAGCCGCAAATCAGCTATCGCGACCACCGCGTGGTCGGCGTCGAAGCGCTGATTCGCTGGCAACATCCGGAGCACGGTCTGGTGCCGCCAGACCTGTTCATCCCGCTGGCGGAACAGAACGGCACGATCATCGCCATCGGCGAATGGGTGCTCGATCAGGCCTGCAAGCAATTGCGCGAATGGCACGATCAGGGCTTTGCCGATTTGCGCATGGCGGTCAACCTGTCGACGGTGCAACTGCACCACGCCGAGTTGCCACGGGTGGTCAACAACCTGATGCAGATGTACCGCCTGCCGCCGCGCAGCCTGGAGCTGGAAGTCACTGAAACCGGCCTGATGGAAGACATCAGCACCGCCGCCCAACACTTGCTCAGCCTGCGCCGCTCCGGAGCGTTGATCGCCATCGATGACTTCGGCACCGGCTATTCATCGTTGAGCTATCTGAAAAGCCTGCCACTGGACAAGATCAAGATCGACAAGAGCTTCGTTCAGGATCTGCTCGATGACGACGACGATGCAACGATCGTTCGCGCGATCATTCAACTGGGCAAGAGCCTTGGCATGCAGGTAATTGCCGAGGGCGTGGAAACGGCCGAGCAGGAAAGCTACATCATTTCCGAAGGCTGCCACGAAGGTCAGGGTTACCACTACAGCAAACCGCTGCCGGCGCGCGAGTTGAGCGTCTATCTCAAACAAGCACAACGCAGTAACGCGGCGATCCTTTAAAAGTCAAAAGATCGTCCGATCGCGGCCCGAGCCTGCGGCAGCTCCTACATGAATCGCATTCCCCTGTAGGAGCTGTCGAGTGAAACGAGGCTGCGATCTTTTGATCTGCGTAAATAAGAAATATTTCCAGCCACAACCCTTTACACATAATGCGAAAGATTTGCATTATGTCGCAGCTTTGCGCACCCCCGCGCCTGTCAATCAATCAACGAAGCAGGATGTTCGCCATGATTCGTATGCCTCTGGCTACCGCCAGTCTGCTGGCCATCGCTATTTCCCTCGCCGGTTGCGGCGAAGGCAAAGACAAGGCTGCCGCTCCGGCCGCACCGACTCCAGCCGCCAGCACCACCGCACCTGCGGCTGCGCCTGCCGCTGCCGGTAAAGTCGACGAAGCCGCCGCCAAGGCTGTGGTCGGGCATTACGCCGACATGGTCTTCGCCGTCTACAGCGATGCCGAATCCACCGCGAAAACCCTGCAGACCGCCGTCGATGCCTTCCTCGCCAAGCCGAACGCCGACACCTTGAAAGCCGCCAAGGCTGCCTGGGTCGCCGCGCGCGTTCCGTACCTGCAGAGCGAAGTGTTCCGCTTCGGCAACACCATCATCGACGATTGGGAAGGTCAGGTTAACGCCTGGCCATTGGACGAGGGTCTGATCGACTACGTCGACAAATCCTACGAGCACGCACTGGGTAACCCGGGCGCCACCGCCAACATCATCGCCAACACCGAAGTTCAGGTCGGCGAAGACAAGGTCGACGTCAAGGACATCACTCCGGAAAAACTTGCCAGCCTCAACGAGCTGGGCGGCTCCGAAGCCAACGTCGCCACCGGCTACCACGCCATCGAATTCCTCCTGTGGGGCCAAGACCTCAACGGCACCGGCCCGGGCGCTGGCAACCGTCCGGCTTCCGACTATCTGGAAGGCGCCGGCGCTACTGGCGGTCACAACGATCGTCGTCGTGCCTACCTGAAGTCCGTGACCCAACTGCTGGTCAGCGACCTCGAAGAAATGGTCGGCAACTGGAAGCCGAACGTGGCTGACAACTACCGCGCCACTCTGGAAGCCGAGCCGGGCGAAACCGGTCTGCGCAAAATGCTCTTCGGCATGGGCAGCCTATCGCTGGGCGAACTGGCGGGCGAGCGCATGAAGGTGTCCCTGGAAGCCAACTCCCCTGAAGACGAGCAGGATTGCTTCAGCGACAACACGCACAACTCGCACTTCTACGATGCCAAAGGCATTCGTAACGTTTACCTGGGCGAGTACACCCGTGTTGACGGCACCAAGATGACCGGCGCCAGCCTGTCGTCGCTGGTGGCCAAGGCTGATCCGGCTGCCGACACCGCGCTGAAAGCCGATCTGGCTGCCACTGAAGCCAAGATCCAGGTCATGGTCGATCACGCCAACAAGGGTGAGCACTACGACCAGTTGATCGCGGCGGGCAACACCGCTGGCAACCAGATCGTCCGCGACGCCATCGCATCCTTGGTCAAGCAGACCGGTTCGATCGAAGCCGCTGCCGGCAAACTGGGCATCAGCGACCTGAACCCGGACAACGCTGATCACGAGTTCTGATCACGTACGTCCGCTTCAAAAAAAGGCGACCTTCGGGTCGCCTTTTTCATGCATGCCAAACACAAACCCCTGCTTCAGGGTGTGTTCGATATCAGGTACACCACCCATCCCTGTGGGAGCGAGCCTGCTCGCGAAGGCTGTATCGGCCGCCACATTTTCAGCGCGTCGGACACCGCTTTCGCGAGCAGGCTCGCTCCCACAAGGTTTCCATGGTGTTCAAGGCTTGCGTCAAATCAAGCAAACGATAATTCCTCTTATTCAAACCCCCTAGCCCTGTTAGACTTTGCGCCTTTATTTTTGCCCGTCCGCAGGATGTCTGATGCCCTCGCTGCCTCTTCGCTTGTCCGCACTGTTGCTGGCCCTGGGCCTGAGTGCCTGCGATGACGCCCCGCGTTTCACCAAGGCCGAGCCCGGTGAAGCGCGTTCCGGCGGTGCGGCGACCGTGCGCAAGACTGATCAGAATGCGTTCTCGCTGCCCTCGGCGAACCTGCCACCGTCGCGGCGGGTGGACTTCAGCGTCGGTAACAGCTTCTTCCGCAGCCCGTGGGTGATCGCGCCGTCGACCACCACCGCGCGCGATGGCCTCGGCCCGTTGTTCAACACCAACGCCTGCCAGAACTGCCACATCAAGGACGGGCGCGGTCATCCGCCAACGCCGGATGCGGCCAACGCGGTGTCGATGCTGGTCCGGTTGTCGATTCCCGATGCGCCGGAATTTGCCAAAGTCATCGAGCAAGTCGGCGTGGTGCCAGAGCCAGTCTACGGTGGCCAGTTCCAGGACATGGCCGTGCCCGGCGTCGCGCCGGAAGGCAAAGTGCGCGTCGACTACACGCCGGTGCCGGTACGGTTCAAGGACGGCAGCGAAGTCGAACTGCGCAAACCGGTGTTGCAGATCACTCAGCTCGGCTACGGCCCGATGCACCCGGACACGCGTTTTTCCGCACGCGTCGCGCCGCCGATGATCGGCCTCGGCCTGCTCGAAGCGATCCCCGAAGAAGCGATCCTCGCCAACGCCGCCGCACAGGCCAAAGCGAAAAACGGTATCAATGGTCGCCCCAATCAGGTCTGGGATGACGCATTGCAAAAAACCGTCATGGGCAGGTTTGGCTGGAAGGCCGGGCAACCGAACCTCAATCAACAGAATGTTCACGCGTTTTCGGGTGATATGGGCCTCACGACCAGCCTGAGACCGTTCGATGACTGCACCGACGCGCAAACCGCCTGCAAACAGGCGCCAAACGGCAATGGCCCGGACGGTGAACCGGAAGTCAGCGATAACATTTTGCGTCTGGTGCTGTTCTACAGCCGTAACCTCGCCGTACCTGCGCGTCGTGGCATCAACGATGAACAGGTACTGGCCGGCAAGAACCTGTTTTTCCAGGCCGGCTGCGATTCGTGTCACACACCGAAATACACCACCGCCGCCAACGCGGCCGAACCTGAACTGGCCAATCAAGTGATTCGCCCGTACAGCGATCTGTTGCTGCATGACATGGGCGACGGTCTGGCCGACCACCGCACGGAATTCCAGGCCTCCGGCCGCGATTGGCGCACGCCGCCGTTGTGGGGGATTGGCCTGACACAAGCGGTCAGCGGTCACACCCAGTTTTTGCATGACGGTCGCGCGCGCAATCTGCTCGAAGCGGTGCTCTGGCACGGCGGCGAAGCAAAATCCGCGCAGCAGCAGGTTTTAGCTTTCAACGCCGAGCAGCGTGCCGCGCTGCTGGCGTTTTTGAACTCACTTTAAACACTGATAAAGAATCGGGAGCCCGACATGTTCCGTCCCAAGCTACTGTTCACCAGCCTTGCCGCGCTCGCCCTTGGCGCCTGCTCGCCGCAGGATCCGCAAGCGGTCACCTCGGCGGCCATCGCCAAATCGGTGATCCTGCCGACCTACACCCGTTGGGTCGAGGCCGACAAGCAACTGGCGGTCAGCGCCCTCGCCTACTGCCAGGGCAAAGAAACCCTGGAGACTGCCCGCGCCGACTTCCTGCACGCGCAGAAAGCCTGGGCCGAGCTGCAGCCGTTGCTGATCGGACCGCTCGCTGAAGGCAACCGCTCGTGGCAGGTGCAGTTCTGGCCGGACAAGAAAAACCTCGTCGGCCGTCAGGTCGAGCAATTGGTGGTCGCGCAGCCGCAAATCGATGCCGCCGGTCTGGCCAAATCGAGCGTCGTCGTGCAAGGTCTGTCGGCTTACGAATACATCCTCTTCGACGCCAAGCCTGACGTCGCCAACGCCGAGCAGAAAGCCAAGTACTGCCCTCTGCTGATCGCCATCGGCGAACGTCAGAAGCAACTGGCCGAAGAGATTCTGGCGAGCTGGAACAACAGCGACGGCATGCTTGCGCAGATGACCAAGTTCCCCAACCAGCGTTACGCCGATTCCCACGAAGCGATCGCCGATCTGCTGCGTGTGCAAGTGACCGCGCTGGACACCCTGAAGAAAAAACTCGGCACGCCAATGGGCCGCCAGAGCAAGGGCGTGCCGCAGCCGTTCCAGGCCGATGCCTGGCGCAGCCAGTCGTCCCTGACCGCGCTGGAAGCCAGTCTCGCCGCCGCCAAAACCGTGTGGGAAGGCGTCGACAACAAAGGCCTGCGAGGTCTGTTGCCAGCGGAGCAAAAGCCATTGGCCGACAAGATCGATGCCGCTTATGCCGCTTCGCTGAAACTGTTCGGCAGCACTCAGCGTTCGCTCGGCGAAATGCTTGAAGACGACGCCGGTCGTCAACAACTCAACGACATCTACGACAGCCTCAACGTCGTCCATCGCCTGCACGAAGGCGAACTGGCCAAGGCGCTGGGCATTCAACTGGGCTTTAACGCCAACGACGGTGACTGATGAGGGCAAGTGCCATGCTGCGACGCCAGGCTTTGGCTTTAGGTAGTGCGCTGCTGGGAGCAGTGACGCTGGGCGGCTGGACGCTGTTCAAACGCAAGGATCAGAGCCCGCTGCTGCTGTCGGCGCGCGACGACACCGACGGCAAGCACTACGCCGTCGGTTATCGGCTGGACGGCACGCGCGTGTTCGCCACCGAAGTCGGCCAGCGTTGCCACGACATCATCAACCACCCGACGCAGCCGATTGCACTGTTCGTCGCGCGTCGTCCGGGTACCGAGAGTTACCTGATCGACCTGCGCGACGGCACGTTGCTGCAGACGCTGACCTCGCAGCCGAACCGGCATTTCTACGGGCACGCCGTGGTGCACAAGGACGGCGAATACCTGTACGCCACCGAGAACGACACCACCGACCCTGGCCGTGGATTGCTCGGTGTGTACAAGTTCGAAGGCGAGCGGCTGGTGCACACGGGCGAGATTTCCACCCACGGCCTCGGCCCGCATCAGGTGTCGTGGATGCCCGATGGCGAGACGCTGGTGGTGGCCAACGGCGGGATTCGTACCGAGGCGGAAAGCCGCGTCGAGATGAACCTCAGTGCCATGGAGCCAAGTCTGGTGCTGATGCAGCGCGACGGTACGTTGCTGAGCAAGGAAACCCTCGCCCAGCAGATGAACAGCGTGCGCCATCTGGGTATCGCCAGCGACGGCACCATCGTCGCCGGCCAGCAATTCATGGGCGCGTCGCATGAGCGCTCGGAGTTACTGGCGATCAAGCGTCCGGGGCAACCGTTCGTGGCGTTCCCGGTACCGGAGCAGCAGTTGCAGTCGATGGGGCATTACACCGCCAGTGTGGCGGTGCACAGCGATTTGCGTCTGGTCGCGCTGACGGCGCCGCGTGGCAACCGCTTCTTTATCTGGGATCTGGACAGCGGCGAAGTGCGCCTTGATGCACCGTTGCCGGATTGCGCCGGTGTCGGTGCGGTGCAGGACGGTTTCGTTGTGACGTCCGGCCAAGGGCGTTGCCGCTACTACGATTGCCGTCAGGATGAGCTGCTGGCCAAGCCGCTGGAATTGCCGGCGGGGCTCTGGGACAACCATCTGCACCTGATGGCCTGAACCGCTAGTCAAAGTTAACACCGTCCCCGTGGCGAGGGGATTTATCCCCGTTCGGCTGCGCAGCAGTCGCAAAACCATCCGACGCGGTTTAGCAGACAGACCGCGTTCGCAGGTTTTGGGGCGGCTTCGCCACCCAACGGGGATAAATCCCCTCGCCACAGGGGTCATGTCGTCTGAAGTGTAAAAAGTGGCAGTTGGATTCCCTGCCTGTCTCGGAGTAATGTTCGCGCCTGTCTCACCTGATTTATCCAAGGAACTGGAAATATGCTGCGTCGCCGCATGCTGATCATGTTGGGTGTTGTTTTGCTGATCGTCCTCGTGCTGGGCGGGTACAAAGCCTTTTCGATCTACACGATGATCCAGGGCTTTTCCAAGCCGAAACCGCCGATCAGCGTCGCCGTGGCCCATGCCACCGAGCAACCGTGGCAGATGCGTTTGCCCACCGTCGGCACACTGAAGGCGCTGCAAGGCGTCGAGCTGAGCCTGGAAGTGGCCGGCACTGTCACCGAACTCAAGTTCGAATCCGGACAGAAGGTCAAGGCCGGCCAGCCGCTGCTGCAACTCGACAGCGCCGTCGAGACCGCCCTGCTCGAAACCGCAAAAGCCGACCTCGGTCTGGCGCAACTGGATTTCGGCCGTGGTGCGCAACTGGTCGACAGCCGCGCCATCTCCAAAGGCGAATTCGACCGCCTCTCCGCCGTGCTGCAAAAGAACAAAGCTACGGTCAATCAACTCAACGCCTCGCTGGCAAAAAAACGCATTCTCGCGCCGTTCAGCGGCACCATCGGCATCCGTCAGGTCGACATCGGCGACTACCTCGCCAGCGGCACCAAAATCGCTACGTTGCAGGATTTGAGCAGCCTCTACGCCGACTTCTACCTGCCCGAACAATCGGTGCCGAAACTGGCCATCGGCCAACCCGTACAGATCTCGGTTTCGGCTTACCCCGGGCAAAACTTCGCCGGCAAGATCAGCGCGATCAACCCGATCGTCGAAAGCACCACGCGCAACATTCTGATCCGCGCCACCCTGGGCAACCCCGACGGCAAACTGCTGCCGGGCATGTTCACCAGCCTTGAAGTGCTGCTGCCCGATCCGCAGAAACACATCGTCGTGCCGGAAAGCGCGATCACCTACACCCTCTACGGCAACTCGATCTACGTGGTCGGGCAGAAAAAAGCCGAGGACGGCAGCGTCGAAAAAGACGACAAGGGCCAACCGGTGCTGATCGCTGAACGCCGCTTCATCGAAACCGGTGAACGCCGCGATGGCCTGGTGATGATCAACAAGGGCGTGCAGAGCGGCGAACAAGTGGTGACGGCCGGCCAGATCAAACTGGACAACGGCGCACACATTGCCATCAGCGACGACAAGACCCTCGGCGAGCAGAACAGTCCGCCTCGCGCCGACTGATCAAGGAATCCCCATGGCTTTTACTGATCCGTTCATCCGCCGCCCGGTGCTCGCCACTGTGGTCAGCCTGTTGATTGTGTTGCTCGGCTTTCAGGCCTGGAGCAAGTTGCCGCTGCGCCAATACCCGCAAATGGAAAACGCCCTGATCACGGTGACCACCGCTTATCCCGGGGCCAACGCCGAAACCATTCAGGGCTACATCACCCAGCCGATGCAGCAGAGTCTGGCCAGCGCCGAGGGCATCGACTACATGACCTCGGTCAGCCGGCAGAACTTCTCGGTGATTTCGATCTACGCGCGCATCGGCTCCAACACCGACCGCTTGTTCACCGAGTTGCTGGCCAAGGCCAACGAGGTCAAAAACAAGCTGCCGCAGGACGCCGAAGACCCGGTGCTGAGCAAGGAATCCGCTGACGCTTCGGCGCTGATGTACATCAGTTTCTTCAGCAAGGACTTAAGCAACCCGCAGATCACCGACTACCTGTCGCGGGTGATCCAGCCAAAACTGGCGACCCTGCCGGGCATGGCCGAAGCGGAGATTCTCGGCAATCAGGTGTTCGCCATGCGCCTGTGGCTCGACCCGATAAAACTCGCCGGTTTCGGCCTCAGCGCCAGCGACGTGACCAACGCCGTGCGCCAGTACAACTTCCTCTCCGCCGCTGGCGAAGTGAAAGGCGAGTACGTCGTCACCAGCATCAACGCCAACACCGAATTGAAATCCGCCGAAGCCTTTGCGGCGATTCCGCTCAAGGTCAGTGGCGACAGCCGCGTGCTGCTCAGCGATGTCGCGCGGGTGGAAATGGGTGCGGAAAACTACGATTCGATCAGCTCGTTCGGCGGCACGCCGTCGGTGTACATCGGCATCAAGGCGACACCGGGCGCCAACCCGCTGGACGTGATCAAGGAAGTGCGCAAGCTGATGCCCGAGCTGGAAGCGCAACTGCCGCCGAACCTGAAAAGCGAGATTGCCTACGACGCCACGCTGTTCATTCAGGCCTCTATCGATGAAGTGGTGAAAACCCTGTTCGAAGCGGTGCTGATCGTCATCGTCGTGGTGTTCCTGTTCCTCGGTGCGCTGCGTTCTGTGGTGATCCCGGTGGTGACCATTCCGCTGTCGATGATCGGCGTGATGTTCTTCATGCAGATCATGGGTTACTCGATCAACCTGCTGACGTTGCTGGCGATGGTGCTGGCCATCGGGCTGGTGGTGGACGATGCGATTGTCGTGGTGGAGAACATCCATCGGCATATCGAGGAAGGCAAGACGCCATTCGAGGCCGCGCTTGAGGGCGCGCGGGAAATCGCCATGCCGGTGGTGTCGATGACCATCACGCTGGCGGCGGTGTACGCGCCGATCGGCTTTCTCACCGGGCTGACCGGGGCGCTGTTCAAGGAGTTCGCGCTGACCCTGGCCGGTGCGGTGGTGATCTCCGGGATCGTCGCCCTGACCCTGTCGCCGATGATGTGCGCCTACTTGCTGCGCCACGAACAAAACCCCACAGGCCTGGCACATCGCCTCGACCGGATCTTCGACAGCCTCAAGCGCCGCTACCAGAGCATGCTTCACGGCACGCTGAACACGCGGCCGGTGGTGCTGGTGTTTGCGGTGATCGTGTTGTGCCTGATCCCGGTGTTCCTCAAATTCACCAAATCGGAGCTGGCGCCGGACGAAGACCAAGGCATCATTTTCATGATGGCCAACGCGCCGCAGCCGACCAACCTCGATTACCTGAGCACCTACACCGACGAATTCATCAAGATCTTCAAGGAATTCCCGGAGTACTACTCCTCGTTCCAGATCAACGGCTACAACGGTGTGCAGGCGGGCATCGGGGGTTTCCTGCTGAAACCCTGGAACGAGCGCAGCCGCACGCAGATGCAGATCCTCCCCGAGGTGCAAGGCAAACTGGGGAACATCCCGGGCCTGCAGATTTTCGGTTTCAACCTGCCCTCCCTGCCCGGCACCGGCGAAGGGTTGCCGTTCGAATTCGTGATCAATACGGCCAACGATTACGAACTGCTGCTGCAAGTGGCCGACCGGATCAAGAAACGTGCGATGGAGTCGGGCAAGTTCGCCTTCGTCGACCTTGATCTGGCGTTCGACAAACCGGAAGTGGTGGTCGATATCGACCGCGCCAAGGCAGCGCAGATGGGCGTGTCGATGCAGGACCTCGGTGGCACGCTGGCAACATTGCTCGGTGAAGCTGAAATCAACCGCTTCACCATTGAAGGGCGCAGCTACAAGGTCATCGCCCAGGTCGAACGGCCGTACCGCGACAACCCGGACTGGCTGAACAATTACTACGTGAAAAACACTCAGGGCGAATTATTGCCGCTGTCGACGCTGATCAAGGTCAGCGACCGCGCCCGACCGCGTCAGCTCAACCAGTTCCAGCAACTCAACGCGGCGAAGATTTCCGGTTTTCCGCTGGTGAGCATGGGCGAAGCCATCGACACCGTGCTGCAGATCGCCCGCGAAGAAGCGCCGGCCGGCTTCGCCTTCGACTATGGCGGCGCATCAAGGCAATTCGTCCAGGAAGGCAGCGCCTTGTGGGTGACGTTTGCCCTCGCCCTGGCGATCATTTTTCTGGTGCTGGCGGCGCAGTTCGAAAGCTTCCGTGATCCGCTGGTGATTCTGGTGACGGTGCCGTTGTCGATCTGCGGCGCGTTGATTCCGCTGTTCCTCGGCTGGTCGAGCATGAACATCTACACCCAGGTCGGGCTGGTGACGCTGATCGGTCTGATCAGCAAGCACGGGATCCTGATCGTCGAATTCGCCAACCAGTTGCGCAAGGACAAGGGCCTGACGGCACGTGAGGCGGTTGAAGAAGCGGCAGCGATTCGGCTACGTCCGGTGCTGATGACCACGGCAGCGATGGTGTTCGGCATGGTGCCGTTGATTCTGGCCACCGGTGCGGGGGCGGTCAGCCGCTTTGATATCGGCATGGTGATTGCCACGGGGATGTCGATCGGCACGTTGTTCACGCTGTTCGTCCTGCCGTGCGTTTACACCCTGCTGGCAAAACCCGATCCCAAACCAACCGCGTAACCCCTGTAGGAGTGAGCCTGCTCGCGATAGCGGTGTGCCATTCAAATCATTATTAACTGACAGGCCGCTATCGCGAGCAGGCTCACTCCTACACGGGATCTGTGTCGTCTCGGGCATAAAAAAAGGCCTCGCATCTGCGAGGCCTTTCATTTTGGCTTCAATCGGTTCAACTCTGCGGCCTCATCCCTTGGGAAAGTCCGAACATGAACAACAATAAATCATGGTCGGGTTTAGTCGCCACGGAGGCTTTCGCCACCCGTGGCATTGCGCAGTGAGCGTCGTCTACTGACGCGCCAACAACCTGCATGCGGGGCTGCTCCCAAGCCGCCACCGCCAATGATGCAACTGCCAAGGCTCCAACCAGAAACAAACCTCGTGCAATTTCTAGTTTCATCGCTATAAACCTTTGATAGCGCTGCCAAACGCCGTCTCATAAAAATAGACGAGTTTTTTCCAGTCCGTATCGCTGAACGACGAATGGCGGCGCAATTGCTTCATGTCATGGGAGGCGGCGCGATAAGCGGTCAGACGCTGGCGGCATTTCTCCAGGTCGATCAACGCTACTTCGACCTTGGCCGAATCGCCTTCGCCGGTTACCCGTACAAATACGTGTTTGATATAGATGCAGCTGTGCTGCCAACGGCCCTTGTGCATGCGCGCAAGGTTCTCGGCGAGGTCTTTGAGCACGCGTTCGTAAACGGTTTCGCCGTATTGCGCGCGACCACCCGCCGCTTCCCACTTTTCCAGTTCGTCAAAGCCGTCCAGCGACTTGGTCACCAGCAGCGCACGCCACTTGTACTGCGGATCAGGCTGCGCGCCGCAGAAGACGATTTCCGGCACGCGCACGCCAAGTTTGCTCACGCCGGTCAGGGCGTCCAGCTCCCGCAACACCGTCGGGCGGCCGAACGGATGCAGCCAACTGCGGTAGATGTGTCCGGTCTGGCGTTTTGCATACAGCAATTGACCGTCACGCCCGGTGACTCGTTGCACACCACTTTCGCCACCACGCCGCACGTTGGGTTCTTCTACCCACTCACCACGCTGGTTCCAGTAATAGTCAAAACGATCCTGCGGAGCGACGTCCGTTTCTGCTGCAAATTGCACTGCCATCCCACTACCTCTTGCGTAATACGTAAACCCGCCACATGGAATAGAGCGGGATGAAATCCAGTTGTTCCTGTATGCGGAACCCTGCCTCTTCGAATTCTTTTTCCACCGTAACAGCCGGTAACACAAAACGGTTCTGGTAACCTTCCTGCCCACGCTTGGCCTCGGCCTTTTTGCGTTTCCAGGCCTTGAAGTTGCCATCCACCCACAGCGAAATGATCACGCTGTCGCGGGTGACGCGCTCGAATTCACGCAGAATGGCCCGTCGATGCTCGGCTTCACCGATGTGATGAAGCAACCGCATGCAAAAAATGCTGTCGACGGCGTTATCAGGCAAGGCAATGTCGAACGCAGAGGTGTGCAAGGGTTGTACCCGTTTCACCACATCCGCCGGTTGCGCTTGCATCGCCGTCCGGATCATCGACTCGGAGTTATCCGCACCGATGATCACCCGATTCGGTTTTTCCGCCAGCAAGGGCCAGAAGCGCCCCGCACCGCACGGCAAATCCAGCACCAGACCCGGTTCACCGGCCAACGTCAGCGCCTTGCGGGCCAACTGTTCGTCGCGCCAATGTGACAACCGGCGACCGAGATCGGCTTGATGCTTGCGCAAATATTTTTGCGCGTGGTTGTCGTCGTACTTTTCGGAAAAATCGAGTTTGATCGGGCCGGCCATCACCAGGACTCCTGAATTGCTGATGTCACCACCTTAGGGAGCGGCATGTCAGCGTCAGGTCATCCATTTGTGAAAAAAATGTCCGGTAAACCCGCAAACTATTTCAAGGTTATACAGGATTTAGACAGGTTGGCGGGAGTGGCTGGGTGCCACCACCGCCTGTCAGTCTTTGCCCAGATCCACTTCGAAACGACAGCCATTGGGCTCCATGGTGCTCAAAGTCACCGTCCAGCCCTGGTTCTCGCAGATGCGCTGCACCAGCGACAAGCCAAGCCCGAGACCTTCACCACGATTTTCGCTGCCACGGACAAACGGCTGGAACATCGCCTCGCGTTTCTCCTCGGGAATACCCACACCCGAATCCTCAACGACGAACCCGTTAGCTTTCAGCGTCAGGCGAATGAAGCCCTGCTCGGTGTAGTGACAGGCATTGCGCAACAGATTGCCCATCACTGCGGTCAGCAACGTGGCGTTGAAACTGGTGTCCGGCGGGTTGCCGCGTTCGAACTGCAATTTCAGCCCTTTGCTTTCGATCGGCTCACGCCATACGCACAACAGATTGTCGGCGACATGCGCGAGATCGTGTTGCGGCGCCATGCCCGCATCTTCGCGCTGAGCACGGGCAAGCATCAGGAAGGTCTGCACCAGCTCGCGCATTTCCTCGCTGGCCCGGGCAATGCGCTCGACCTGCGAGCGGCCGCGTTGATCGATCGCCGGGTTTTCCATCAACAACTCACAAGAACTCGCCAGCACCATCAGCGGTGTACGCAACTCGTGGCTGACGTCACTGGTAAATAAGCGCTCGCGGGTCAGTGCCTGCCGCAGCCTGCCCAGCGTGGCGTCGAACGCCACCGCCAGTTCACCGACTTCATCAGCGGCGTAATCCGGCGCCAGCGGCGGCGCCAATCCGAGCAACTGGTCTCGGTGACGCACCTGCCGTGCGAGGCGCACCACCGGCGCCATCACTTTGCGCGCCAGCACCCAGCCGAGGAATACCGCCAGCGCCAGACTGAGCACGAAGCCCACCAGCACCACGGCAAACAGCACGCGCTCGCGCTCTTCAAAATCGCTTTGATCCTGCAGCAGCACATAACGGCGACCGTCGACGATTTCGACCATCGCGTGATACGACAGCTGCTCACGGAAGACTTCGTGGAAACCGGAATCGAGGTGACGCAAATCCTTCGGCAGCTCGAAATCACCGGGGCCGCCGCTGAAATAGAACAACTGATCCGGCTCCGGCCGATGGCTCCAGTCCAAAACGTTGTCCATCAGGAGCAGGCGCTGCAAGTCGCCGCCCAGGCCTGCTGAAATCAGTTTTTCTTCCACCAGGTGCACGGTGGCGACAATGCCCATGGCGAAGGCACCGGCCACCAGAGCGCTCATCAGCGCAAAGGCAATGATGATCCGCTGGGAAAGGCTTTGCTTAAACTCCATCACGCCCCTCGGCCAAGCGGTAACCGACGCCGTGCACGGTGTGCAGCAGCGGCTTGGCGAACGGTTTGTCGATCACTTGGCGCAATTGGTGAACGTGGCTGCGCAGGCTGTCGCTGTCCGGGCAATCATCGCCCCACAGGGCCTCTTCGAGAATTTCCCGGCGCAACACATGCGGGCTCTTCTGCATCAACACCGCGAGCAACTTGAGGCCGACCGGGTTGAGCTTGAGCAGCTTGCCTTCGCGGGTCACTTCGAGAGTGTCGAGGTCGTAGCTCAGGTCACCGACCTGCAAGGCACGGCGTCCGCCGCCCTGCGCCCGGCGCATCACCGCTTCCACGCGCGCAGCCAGCTCGGACAAGGCAAACGGCTTGACCAGATAGTCGTCGGCGCCGGACTTGAAGCCCTGCAAGCGATCATCGAGTTGATCACGCGCGGTGAGCATGATCACCGGTGTATCGCGACGGGCGTCTTCACGCAGGCGCTTGCACAGGGTGTAGCCGTCGATTCCTGGCAACATGATGTCGAGCACGATCAGGTCGTAATGCTCGGTGGCGGCCAGATGCAGGCCCGACAGACCGTCCTGGGCGCAATCGACGGTATAGCCTTTGAGCCCCAGATAATCGGCCAGATTGGCCAGGATATCGCGGTTGTCTTCGACCAATAGAATTCGCATGGGCACTCCTCCGTACACAGTAACGGCCGTCATGGCCCGCGCAGCTTAAGGCCATCGCCAGCTCAGAGCTAGGGCTGAAAGCCGCGTAAATCAACTCTCTCAACCAAATTAAAGTCTTAACAAGTTTTTCACTATCGGTTCACAACCTGACTACAGTCCCCACGCGACACTCTCGCGCCATTAGATATAGGGAATGTAGACAATGGACTTTTTCAAGACGGCGCCCCTGCGCCTTTTGCTGCTGATCACCGGCGCCTGGCTGGTGATCTTTTCCGTAACCCGCGCCGTGTTGCTGCTGACGCATCTGGATGAGGCCGGTGGCGGAACCTTTTCCGTGTTCGGCATCGGCCTGCTGTATGACCTCGGCTTTCTTGCCTATGCAGCATTGCCGATGGGCCTGTATTTGCTGCTGTGCCCGCCGGCGTTATGGCGGCGTCGCGGCCATCGCTGGTTTCTGCAAGGCCTGTTCACGGCCAGCCTGTTCGCCATGCTGTTCGTCTCGGTGGCCGAGTGGTTGTTCTGGGATGAGTTCGGCGTGCGCTTCAACTTCATCGCCGTCGACTACCTGGTGTATTCCGATGAAGTGCTGAACAACGTGCTGGAGTCGTATCCGATCGCTACGCTGCTGAGCATTCTGGCGCTGCTGGCGGTTGCCATCAGTTTTGCCCTGCGCAAGCCGTTCAATGCTGCACTGGACGCTCCGCTGCCGCCGTTGCGTCGACGTTTGCTCAATGCATTGGCATTGCTCCTGGTAACGGGGTTGAGCCTGCAACTGCTCAGCCAGGATGCTCCCCGCGCCCAAGGCGGCAATGCCTATCAGAATGAGTTGGCGAGCAATGGCCCGTACCAGTTCTTCGCCGCCTTCCGTAACAACGAACTCGACTACACGCAGTTCTACAGCAGCCACGCGCCTGACGTGGTCGCCCGGCAGATTCGCGCCGAACTGAACGAACCCAACGCCCGCTTCATCGGCCAGGATCCGCAGGACATCCGCCGGATGATCGACAACCCTGGCACCGCGCGCACACCGAACATCGTCCTGGTGACCATCGAAAGCCTCAGCGCCAAGTATCTGGGCAGCAATGGTGACGATCGCAACCTGACGCCGAACCTCGATGCCCTGCGCAAGCAGAGCCTGTACTTCAACAATTTCTACGCCACCGGCACCCGTACCGACCGCGGTCTGGAAGCCATCACCCTGGCGATTCCACCGACGCCGGGCCGCTCGATCGTCAAACGCATCGGTCGTGAAAGCGGCTTTGCCAGCCTTGGCCAGCAACTGAGTGCGGTGGGTTACGACAGCGTGTTTGTCTACGGCGGACGCGGTTACTTCGACAACATGAACGCGTTCTTCAGCGGCAACGGTTACCGCGTGGTCGATCAGAGCAGCGTCGATGAAGCCGACATTCACTTCAAGAATGCCTGGGGCATGGCCGACGAGGATCTGTACAAACAGACGCTGAAGCTGGCCGATGCGGACTATGCGAAACAGCAGCCATTTTTGTTGCAGCTGATGACTACATCCAACCATCGTCCCTATACCTACCCGGATAATCGCATCGACATCAAATCCGGCAACGGTCGTGATGGTGCGGTGAAGTACACCGACTATGCGATCGGCCAGTTCCTTGAACAGGCACGGCAGAAACCGTGGTTCGACAACACGATTTTCATTTTCGTCGCCGACCACACTGCCGGGAGTGCGGGCAAGGAAGACTTGCCAATCGCCAACTATCAGATCCCGCTGTTCATCTATGCACCGAAGTTCATCGAGCCTCGCGAGAACGGCCAACTGGCCAGCCAGATCGACCTTGCGCCGACGCTGCTGGGCCTGTTGAACCTGGATTACCAATCGACGTTCTTTGGCCGCAACCTGTTGCAGGACAACCCGTTGCCGCCGCGTGTTGTGGTCGGCAACTACCAGCATCTGGGCCTGTTCAACGGCAAGGATCTGGCGATTCTCAGCCCGCGCCAAGGCCTGCGTCGCCATGACGATGCGCTGAGCGAAAGCCGTGAATCCCGGGCGACCAGCGCTGATCCGCTGATCAGCCGCGCCATCACCTATTACCAATCTGCCAGTTATGGCTTCAAGCAACAGCTGCTTGGCTGGAAAGCACCCAAGGAGGGTGCCCCGCAAGTCAGCGAACGTTAATCGAACCGCCCCGGGCTGATGTTCCGGGGCGTTTTCTTTTGTGCAGGATCCGACATGTCATCAAACGTTGTACGTCCCACCCCTCGCCCGCTGAATTGGTGGTTGTGCCTGGGGATTCCCGTTGTCGCGGCGATCATTCTGGTACTGCTGGAACTGACCGATCTGGACATGGATCTGGCCCGACTGTTTTACGACCCGGCGGCCGGCGATTTCATCGGGCGGCACAGTTACTTCCTCGAGAACATCCTTCACGACCGCGCCAAAGAAGTGGTGATCGGCTTTTCGGTGTTTGCGGTACTGGGTTTTATTGCCTCGTTTTTCATCGAACGACTGAAACCGTTCAAGCGGGAACTGGGTTGTCTGGTGTTGTCGTTGGGGTTGGCGACTTCGTTTGTCACGCCGATGAAAGCGGTGACTGCCGTGCAGTGCCCTTGGAGCCTGGAGCAGTTTGGCGGCCATGAGACTTACAGCAAGTTGATGGAACATCGTCCGCAGACCAACAAGCCGGGGCGTTGCTGGCCGGGTGGTCATGCCGCTACGGGGTTCACCTTGTTTGCGTTGTTCTTTGTATTGCGTGACCGTCGTCCGCGCCTGGCCAAACAGGCGTTTATCTTTGCCTTTGCCTTGGGTTCGGTGTTCTCGATCAGCCGAATGATGCAGGGCGCGCACTTTTTCTCGCACAACGTGTGGACGGCGATTTTCTGCTGGCTGATCTGTCTGGGGTCGTATTACTGGGTGTTGTATCGTCCGGCGGTGAGGGCCGAGACGGTCGTCAGAGCGCAACCAGTCGGCGCCTGAAATACAAATCAAAACTGTGGGAGCGGGCTTGCTCGCGAATGCGGCGTGTCATTCAACATGTATGTTGGCTGATCCGACGCTTTCGCGAGCAAGCCCGCTCCCACATGGGTTATGTGTGAAGCTGAAATCCGGACAATAAAAAACCCCGCTGACTCGCGTCAGCGGGGTTTTTGCGTTACGGGGGTAAGGCTGGCTTACATCATGCCGCCCATGCCACCCATGCCACCCATGTCTGGCATGCCGCCGCCAGCGCCGCCGTCTTTCTTCGGCGCGTCAGCTACTGCCGCTTCGGTGGTCAGGATCAGACCGCCGATCGACGATGCAGCTTGCAGAGCGGAACGGGTTACCTTGGTTGGGTCCAGGATGCCCATTTCGATCATGTCGCCGTATTCGCCAGTTGCGGCGTTGTAACCGAAGTTACCGGTGCCGTTCTTGACTTCGTTGACCACAACGCTTGGCTCGTCGCCGCTGTTGGCAGCGATCTGACGCAGCGGCGCTTCAACAGCACGGCGCAGAACAGCGATACCGACGTCCTGATCAGCGTTGTCGCCTTTCAGGTCGTTCAGGGTTTGCAGAGCACGGATCAGCGCAACGCCACCGCCAGGTACCACGCCTTCTTCAACGGCTGCACGAGTTGCGTGCAGGGCGTCTTCAACGCGGGCTTTCTTCTCTTTCATTTCTACTTCGGAACCAGCGCCAACCTTGATCACTGCAACGCCGCCGGACAGCTTGGCCAGACGCTCTTGCAGTTTTTCACGGTCGTAGTCCGAGGAAGTTTCAGCAGCCTGGGCACGGATCTGAGTGATGCGCGCCTGGATGTCTGCTTCAACGCCAGCACCGTCAACGATGATGGTGTTTTCCTTGGAGATGCTGACCTTTTTAGCGCTACCCAGGTTTTCCAGGGTTGCAGCTTCCAGGCTCAGGCCGATTTCTTCGGAGATAACGGTACCGCCGGTCAGAACAGCGATGTCCTGCAGCATGGCCTTGCGACGGTCGCCGAAGCCTGGCGCCTTGACGGCTGCGACTTTAACGATGCCGCGCATGTTGTTCACAACCAGAGTCGCCAGGGCTTCGCCTTCAACGTCTTCGGAAACGATCAGCAGTGGACGGCCGGCTTTGGCAACGGCTTCCAGCACTGGCAGCATTTCGCGGATGTTCGAGATCTTTTTGTCGACCAGCAGGATCAGCGGGCTGTCCAGCTCGGCAACCATGGTCTCTGGCTTGTTGACGAAGTACGGGGACAGGTAGCCACGGTCGAACTGCATGCCTTCAACAACCGACAGTTCGTTTTCCAGGCCAGTGCCTTCTTCAACGGTGATCACGCCTTCTTTACCGACTTTTTCCATGGCTTCGGCAATGATGTCGCCGATGGAGCTGTCGGAGTTGGCGGAGATGGTACCGACCTGAGCGATTGCCTTGGTGTCAGCGCAAGGCTTGGACAGGTTCTTCAGCTCTTTGACGATAGCGATGGTCGCTTTGTCGATACCGCGCTTCAGGTCCATCGGGTTCATGCCGGCAGCGACGGCTTTCAGGCCTTCGTTGACGATCGACTGAGCCAGAACGGTAGCGGTAGTCGTACCGTCACCTGCGTCATCGTTGGCACGGGAGGCAACGTCTTTGACCAGCTGCGCGCCCATGTTTTCGAAACGGTCTTCGAGTTCGATTTCTTTGGCGACGGAAACGCCGTCCTTGGTGATGGTCGGAGCGCCGAAGCTCTTCTCGATGATCACGTTACGGCCTTTCGGGCCCAGGGTCGCTTTTACTGCGTCAGCCAGGACGTTGACGCCCTTGAGCATTTTTTTACGGGCGGAATCGCCAAACAGAACTTCTTTAGCAGCCATGATCGATATTCCTTAAATACTTTGTAGTAGCGGGAAAATGAACGGGGGGTATCAGCCTTCGATAACAGCGAGGATTTCGTTCTCGCTCATTACCAGCAGGTCTTCGCCGTCGACTTTCACAGTGTTGCTGCCGGAGTAAGGACCGAACACAACCTTGTCGCCTTCCTTCACGGACAGTGCGCGCACTTCGCCGTTTTCCAGAGCTTTGCCCGGGCCTACAGCGAGAATCACACCGTGGTTGGCTTTTTCAGCAGCCGAACCTGGCAGGACGATACCGCCAGCGGTTTTCTTTTCTTCTTCGCTGCGACGGATTACGACGCGGTCATGCAGAGGACGAAGCTTCATTGTCGATCTCTCCTAATTGTGGTTTTCATCGGCCGGTGTATTCCCGGCGGGTTTAACAAATCCGGCCTTCGCCGGTTGCGCCTCGTCGAGCGAGACGCGGAAGACTGACTGGCGCAAATGCCAGAAACCTTTCGGTGACCGATACATAAGGGCGCATAAGCTTATTACAAGGGCGAGGCGAAAAATTTTTCACCGAGGCTCTGCACAAAAGCAGCCCACAAATGAACACGGCACCCGCAGGTGCCGTGTCGATAACGCAGTTACTTGGTGTCGCGGTGTTCGAACTCGCCTTCGATCACATCACCCTCGCGGCCCAGAGGCTGACGCGGTGCAGGACCGCCACGGGGTTGCAGGTCGTCGGCGAACGCACGCTGGCGCATGGCCTGTTCTTCGGCGCGCTGACGCATTTTGTTTGCCAGCAGACGACGGCTGAACGGCAGCAGCATGACCAGGCCGACCACGTCGCTGATGAAACCCGGCAGGATCAACAGACCACCGGCCAGTGCCAGCATCAGGCCTTCGAGCATGGTTTGCGCAGGCAATTCGCCGCGGTTCAGGCTTTCACGGGCACGCAATGCCGTGGCCAGTCCGGCGACGCGCAGCACGAACACACCGAACATCGAGCCGACAATGATCAGCAGCAGGGCCGGGAAAAACCCGATAGCCCCTGCCACTTTGACGAATACGAACAGCTCCAGCACCGGAAACAGCAGAAAGAGCAACAGAAAAGGGCGCATCAAAGTTTCCTCAACGCAAGAAATGCCTTGCAGTAAGCCTTAGATGACGTCGCCCTTTCGTGAATTCAAGCGTCAGCCAGCGCATTTTTTGGCCAGACCTCGGCGTGAGCCAGAGAAACCAAGGCTTCGCGCACTTGTGTCGGCGTATTACAAGGCGTTGGAAACGCCAGCCAGTACAGCGCCTGACCGATGCGCAAGTGCATGCCCTCGGTGTCGATGCCGGCCAGTTGCGCCGGCACGCTGTTCGGCAGACCGGCGAGGTCGACGTAGTGCGCGATGGCTTTGGCGTGGTCGCTGTTCATGTGCTCGACCATGCTGATCTCGGCCTTGCCGGCGAACGGATTGGCCAAGGTCACTTGATCAACCCAGTGGATCGCGCCGAAACCGCCGATGTAGCGGTGACGCACCGGAGTCAGCACCCAGAAATCGAAATCGTGGGCCTTGTGGTAGTTCTGCGAATCCGGGAAATAACGGTAATAACGCTCGGCGGCAGCTTCGATAGCAGTGGCGTCTTCGAGCTTTTGCGCTTCAGCCAGATAAGTCAGGCGACCAACGGCTTGCACATCGTCGGCTTCGCGCTCCCCCACCAGCAGCGAGCACTTCGGATCTTTCTGCAGGTTGTGGGTGTGCTGGGCAATCCGGCTGATCAGGATCAGCGGGCGGCCCTGCTCGTCCAGGCAGTACGGCACGACGGAGCCAAAGGGAAAACCGGGCATCGATTTGGAGTGGGTCGACAACACTCCGCGGTATTCCTTGAGAAGCAATTCTCGGGCATTCTTGGCCACTTCAACGCTCAATTTATGACTCCTTAAATAGAATCCGTCGCAAAAACGGACAGGCGCCCGAATAGAAGTTTCGGTCACGCCATCGGGAAATTCTCATGTGCAAGCCAGCCACGGCCGGTGCAGATCGAGAGGCGCTGATAACAAAAACTACTCAGACCTGCTATCGGGGCATGCGAATGCAACTCAACGACAAAGTAATCATTATCACCGGCGGTTGCCAGGGTTTGGGCCGCTCCATGGCCGAGTATTTCGCCGGCAAAGGCGCGAAGCTCGCGCTGGTCGACCTCAATCAGGAAAAACTCGACGACGCGGTGGCGGCTTGCAAGGCCAAGGGCGTCGAGGCGCGCAGCTACCTGTGCAACGTCGCCAATGAAGAGCAGGTCGAGCACATGGTCGCTCAGGTTGCTGCCGATTTCGGCGCGATCCACGGTCTGATCAACAACGCCGGGATTCTGCGTGATGGCCTGCTGTTGAAGGTCAAGGACGGCGAAATGACCAAGATGAGCCTGGCACAGTGGCAGGCCGTGATCGACGTCAACCTGACCGGCGTATTCCTCTGCACCCGTGAGGTGGCGGCGAAAATGGTCGAGCTGAAGAACAGCGGCGCGATTATCAACATTTCGTCGATCTCGCGGGCGGGCAATGTTGGCCAGACCAACTATTCGGCGGCCAAGGCTGGCGTGGCGGCAGCGACAGTGACCTGGGCGAAAGAACTGGCGCGTTATGGCATTCGCGTGGCGGGCATTGCGCCGGGCTTCATCGAGACCGAGATGACCCTGGGCATGAAGCCGGAAGCGCTGGAGAAGATGACCTCGGGGATTCCGCTCAAGCGTATGGGCAAGCCGGAAGAGATTGCGCATTCGGCGGCGTATATCTTCGAGAACGACTATTACACCGGGCGGATTCTGGAGATGGATGGCGGTTTGCGTATCTGAAGCAAGATCAAAAGATCGCAGCCTGCGGCAGCTCCTACATGGGATTTCTGTAGGAGCTGCCGCAGGCTGCGATCTTTTCGGTTAATCGTCGCTGATGGTGATGTTCGGCATCGCCGGCGTTGCCGCTTCCTGCAACACGATCCGTGCGCCGACGTGGCGGGCCAGTTCCTGATAGACCATGGCAATCTGGCTGTCCGGCTCGGCGATCACCGTTGGCTTGCCGCCATCGGCCTGCTCGCGAATCAGCATCGACAATGGCAGCGAAGCCAGCAGCTCGACGCCATATTGGGTCGCCAGCTTCTCGCCCCCGCCTTCACCGAACAGATGCTCGGCATGCCCGCAGTTCGAGCAGATGTGCACCGCCATGTTTTCCACCACGCCCAGTACCGGAATGTTGACCTTGCGGAACATTTCCACGCCTTTGCGTGCGTCGAGTAGGGCCAGGTCCTGCGGTGTGGTGACGATCACCGCACCGGCCACCGGGACTTTCTGCGCCAGGGTCAGCTGGATATCGCCGGTGCCTGGCGGCATGTCAATGACCAGATAATCGAGATCGCCCCACGCGGTTTGCGTGACCAGTTGCAGCAGCGCGCCGGAAACCATCGGCCCGCGCCAGACCATCGGCGTGTTGTCGTCGGTCAGGAAGGCCATCGACATGACTTCGACGCCGTGGGCCTTGAGCGGTACGAACCACTTCTGATCCTTGACCTCCGGGCGGGTGCGCTCGGGGATGCCGAACATGATGCCTTGGCTCGGGCCGTAGATATCGGCGTCGAGAATGCCCACCTTGGCGCCTTCACGGGCCAGGGCCAGGGCGAGGTTGGCGGCGGTGGTCGACTTGCCCACGCCGCCCTTGCCGGACGCCACGGCGACTACGTTCTTGACGTTGGCCAGCCCCGGAATCTGCGCCTGAGCCTTGTGCGCGGCGATGACACTGTTCACTTCAACCTTGGCGATCACCACGCCGTCGAGGTTTTCGATGGCCAGTTGCAGGAGTTGCGCCCAGCCGCTTTTGAACAGGCCGGCGGCGTAACCGATTTCCAGCTGCACATTGACGCGGTCACCGACAATCTCGATGTTTTTCACGCATCCGGCGCTGACCGGGTCCTGATTCAGGTAAGGGTCGGTGTATTGGCTGAGGACGGCTTCCACCGCTGCGCGAGTGACGGCGCTCATGGGCAACTCCGATAACAAGACTGGGAAAAGATGGCGGGTATCGTACGCTGGACACCGATTTGAGGCGAACAGATTACTTGAGCTGGAAAACCATTGTGGCGAGGGGATTTATCCCCGCTGGGTGGCGAAGCCGCCCCAAAACCGCAAAGCTCGGTGTATCAGGTTGACCGAGCTCTCTGGTTTTACGACTGCTGCGCAGCCGGACGGGGATAAATCCCCTCGCCACAAATGCACTCAAAGTACCCAGCGGCGCAGGGGTGAAAAATATGCGCCAGCGCTTTATAGTGGCCGACCTCCGTTTCATCAAGTAGCGAAGCCCCACATGTCCGAACCACGCAAGATCCTCGTCACCAGCGCCCTGCCCTACGCCAACGGTTCGATTCACCTTGGCCATATGCTGGAATATATCCAGACCGATATGTGGGTGCGCTTCCAGAAGCATCGCGGCAATCAATGCATCTACGTCTGCGCCGACGACGCCCACGGTTCGGCGATCATGCTGCGCGCGGAGAAGGAAGGCATCACCCCGGAACAACTGATCGCCAACGTGCAGGCTGAACACAGCGCCGACTTTGCCGAGTTCCTGGTTGATTTCGACAACTTCCACTCCACTCACGCTGAAGAAAACCGTGAGCTGTCGAGCCAGATCTACTTGAAGCTGCGTGACGCCGGGCACATCGCCCAACGCTCGATCACCCAGTATTTCGACCCGGAAAAGAAAATGTTCCTGGCCGACCGCTTCATCAAGGGCACTTGCCCGAAATGCGGCACCGAAGACCAGTACGGCGACAACTGCGAAAAGTGCGGTGCCACCTATGCCCCGACTGACCTGAAGGATCCGAAGTCGGCAATCTCTGGCGCCACCCCGGTGCTCAAGGATTCCCAGCACTTCTTCTTCAAATTGCCAGACTTCCAGCAAATGCTGCAGACCTGGACCCGCAGCGGCACCCTGCAAGACGCCGTCGCCAACAAGATCGCCGAATGGCTGGATGCCGGCCTGCAACAGTGGGACATCTCCCGCGATGCGCCATACTTCGGTTTCGAGATCCCGGACGAGCCAGGCAAGTATTTCTACGTGTGGCTGGACGCACCGATCGGCTACATGGCCAGCTTCAAGAACCTCTGCGACCGCACGCCGGAGCTGGACTTCGATGCGTTCTGGGCCAAGGACTCCACCGCCGAGCTCTACCACTTCATCGGCAAGGACATCGTCAACTTCCACGCGCTGTTCTGGCCAGCGATGCTCGAAGGCGCTGGCTACCGCAAGCCGACCGGCATCAACGTGCACGGCTACCTGACCGTCAACGGCCAGAAGATGTCGAAATCGCGCGGCACCTTCATCAAGGCGCGTACGTATCTGGATCACCTGTCGCCGGAATACCTGCGCTACTACTACGCGGCCAAACTGGGCCGTGGCGTCGATGACCTCGACCTGAACCTCGAAGATTTCGTGCAGAAGGTCAACTCCGACCTGGTCGGCAAAGTGGTCAACATCGCCAGCCGTTGCGCCGGTTTCATTCAGAAAGGCAACGCCGGCCTGCTGGTCGACACCAATGCTGCGCCGGAGCTGACCGAGGCTTTCCTCGCTGCCGCGCCAAGCATTGCCGATGCCTATGAAGCCCGCGACTTTGCCCGTGCCATGCGCGAAACCATGGCCCTGGCCGACCGCGCCAACGCCTGGATCGCCGACAAGGCGCCGTGGTCGCTGAACAAACAGGAAGGCAAACAGGATGAAGTCCAGGCGATCTGCGCCACCGCCATCAACCTGTTCCGCCAATTGGTGATCTTCCTCAAGCCGGTGCTGCCGTTGCTGGCCGCCGATGCAGAGGCGTTTCTCAACGTCGCCCCGCTGACCTGGAACGACCACACCACGCTGCTGGCCAACCACCAGTTGAACGAATTCAAGCCGTTGATGACCCGCATCGACCCGGTAAAAGTGCAAGCGATGAGCGACGCCTCGAAAGAAGACCTCACCGCCAGCCAGACCGACACCGGTGCAGCCGCCCCGGCCGGCAATGGCGAACTGGCCAAGGATCCGCTGTCGCCGGAAATCGACTTCGACGCCTTCGCGGCCATCGACCTGCGCGTCGCGTTGATTGTCAAAGCCGAACATGTGGAAGGTGCCGACAAGCTGCTGCGCCTGACGCTGGACATCGGTGACGAGCAACGCAACGTGTTCTCCGGGATCAAGAGCGCGTATCCGGATCCGTCCAAACTCGACGGTCGCCTGACCATGATGATCGCCAACCTCAAGCCACGGAAAATGAAGTTCGGTATATCTGAAGGCATGGTGATGGCGGCCGGCCCTGGCGGTGAAGAGATTTACCTGCTGAGCCCGGACAGCGGCGCCAAGCCGGGTCAACGCATCAAGTAACACTCGGCGGTGAATCGATCCCACAGGCGTGCCCGGCATGCCTGTGGGATTTTTCATATCTGGCCGGATAATGCCTAACCTTAAGAGACAGCCGCCCGTTTCGCTGGCAGAACCATGACCGAATTTGTGCTTACGCTCATCAGTGCTGCGCTACTCAACAACTTCGTGTTGCACTGGCCGCTGGGCGTCGATCCGCTGCTGGCGGGCCGTCGTCAACAGGTGCATGCGTTGGGGCTGGCGACGATGTGCCTGATGTTGATCGTTGGTGTCATCGGTTACGCGATCTGGCATTGGTTGCTGGTGCCGCTGCACCTTGAGGCGCTGCGCCTGTTCGTGTTTTTGCCGTTAAGCGTCTTGCTGATCGCGCCGCTGTTGAAACTGTTGGCGCGCGGGTTGCCGAATCTGCCGTTTGACGGCTTATGGCCGCTGTTATTGGGCAATGCCGGCGTACTCGGACTGGCGTTGATCAATGCGCAAAACGATCAAGGTCTGCTCCACGCGACAGCGCTGAGCCTCGGCGCCGGGCTGGGTTTCTGGCTGGTACTCAGCCTGTTCTGCGATTTGCGTGAGCGCACCGCCGACAGCAATATTCCCCTGCCCTTTCGCGGCCTGCCGATCGACCTGATCGGCGCCGGATTGATCGCAGTGATTTTTCTCGGATTCAGTGGACTGATCAAAACATGAGTCTGATTCAACGCATCGACGCCCTCCTGCCGCAGACCCAATGCGGCAAGTGTGGCCATCCCGGATGCAAGCCATACGCTGAAGGCCTCGCCGCGGGCGAGGCGATCAACAAGTGCCCGCCCGGTGGTGATGAAACCATTGCGGCGTTGGCCGAGCTGTTGAAAGTGCCGGTGCTGGAACTGGACATCAGCCGTGGTTCGGCACCGCCGCAGGTCGCCTATATCCGCGAAGCCGAATGCATCGGCTGCACCAAGTGCATCCAGGCCTGCCCGATCGATGCCATCGTCGGCGCCGCCAAGTTGATGCACACCGTGCTGATTGACGAGTGCACCGGTTGCAATCTGTGTGTCGCGCCGTGCCCGGTCGACTGCATCGAAATGCATCCGCTGCCGCCAAGCACATTGCCGGTGATCGGCGGCCTGGCATTCAGTCTCGAAGAACAGCGTGCCCGCGCGGGCAAACGCGATCATGCACGTCAGCGCTTCGAGCAGCGCAATGCCCGCTTGCAACGCGAAGAACAACAGAAACAGACCGAACGTGAGGCGCGGGCCAAACGCGCGGCGCAACCCGAAGTCAGCACGCTTGATCCGGTGCAGGCGGCGCTGGAACGCGTGCGTGCACAGAAGACTGCCAGCGCCGACGCGGCGCTGAAGAAAGCCAAGATCGATGTCGCGATGAGCCGCGCGCAGTTGCACAAATCGCTGAAAGCCTTCGGCCATCCACCGACCTTCGACCAGCAATCGCAATTGATCGTGTTGCAGCAGCAGTTCGAAGCCGCCGAACAGGCATTGGCAAAACTCGAAATCAACACACCGGCCACTCCCGCCGTGACAACGGCACCTGCGCCGGACGCCGATCTGAAACGCGCCAAAATCCAACTGGCCATGCGCCGCGCCGAACTGAAGAAGGCGCAGAACGCCGAAGCCGCACCGGAGCAGATCGCCGCGCTGGAGCAAGCGCTGCACGACGCCGAGCGTCAGGTGCAAGACCATGTCGCCCCTTGAGACGCCGGACGGTCGCCTGCAACAGGCGATGAAGCTGGTGCTGCTCGCGCTGCTGCCGGGGCTGCTCGCGCTGTTCTGGTTGTACGGTTGGGGCGTGCTGATCAACCTGATGCTCTGCGTTGGCACGGCGCTGATCGTCGAAGTCGGTGTCGCACGACTGCGTCAGCAACCCTTGCAGCCGACGCTGAGCGATGGCAGCGCGGTGGTCAGCGCAACATTGCTGGCCGTGGCCCTGCCGGCTTATTGCCCTTGGTGGCTGACAGTGACCGCGATCGCTTCAGGTCTGCTGTTCGGCAAGCACTTGTACGGTGGCATCGGCAAGAATCCGTTCAACCCTGCCATGCTTGGTTTCGCCCTGATCATGGTGATGTTCCCGCAACCGATGACCCATTGGCCCGCGCACGGCTTGGACCTGCTCGCCGCCGTGCAGCAGGTGTTCAATCCGGCTCAGGCGCCGGATGCGTGGGTGCAGGCCACTGCTCTGGACAGTCTGCGCATCAACAAAAGCCTGACCATGGACGAGTTGTTCGCTAGCAATTCGGCGTTCGGGCGCTTCGGTGGGCGCGGTGTGAAATGGATCAATCTGGCATTTCTCGCCGGTGGACTGCTTTTATTGCAACGGCGGGTCATCGCCTGGCACGCGCCGGTCGGCATGCTCGCCAGTCTGTTTGTCGTCAGCCTGTTGTGCTGGAACGGCTCGGGATCGGACTCGCATGGCTCGCCACTGTTTCACCTGTTGAGCGGCGCGACCATGCTGGGCGCGTTCTTCATCATTACCGAACCGGTCTCCGGCGCCAAAAGCGCACTTGCCCGCCTGCTGTTTGGTGTCGGCGTCGGCTTGCTGACTTATCTGATTCGCACATGGGGTGGCTACCCGGACGGGGTGGCGTTTGCGGTGCTGCTGATGAATCTTTGCGTGCCGGCACTGGAAAGGTTCGCCGCCACGCGACAGGCGCAGGTGACCCCATGAATCGCACCGCAAATATCGCCATCGTACTGGCCCTGACGATCATCGGCGTCAGCGTGACCTATCTGTTGCAACGCGCCAATGCACCGCAGATTACCGCCGAACAGCGTCGACTCGACAATCGCAAATTGCTCGATGTGCTCCCTGCCGAAACCTATGACAATCAACCGCTGGAACAACCACTGTCGCTGGTCGACAGCGCTTTGGCGCATAGCCGGCTGATCGGCGCTTATCGCGCCACCAAGGCTGGACAACCCGTTGCGCTGTTGTTGCGCAGTGAAGCCCAAGGTTACGCCGGCAGCCTCGAGCTGCTGATTGCCATTAATACCGGCGGCAAGCTGATTGGCGTGAAAACCCTCAGGCAAAACGAAACTCCGGCACTTGGCGGACATCTTGGCGACTGGCCGAACGCTTGGCTGCAGGCGTTTACTGGCAAGTCACGCGAAGACCTCTCTGATAATGGCTGGGCACTGAAAAAGGATCAGGGTCAATTCGACCAGATGGCGGGTGCGACCATTACCTCGCGTGCGACGATCAATGCCATCCACGATGCCTTGCGCTACTTCGATGAGCATCGCGCAGCCTTGCTGGGGAATGGCACATGAACACATCAGCGCAGCTGTCGAACTCAATGGTGCTGGTGCTGCTGCTTGGCACCAGCAACTCGCTTGCGGGCGCATCAGGCATGCTGCTGATGTCGCTGCTGGTGGTGGGCGTCTACGGCTTGTGCATGTCACTGCTGCGCCCGCACCTGACGCACCTGAGCGTGTTACTGAGCAGCGTGGTGCTCGCCGCCGCCCTGACCAGTTGCGCCGACACACTGGCGCAACGCTGGTCTGTGCAATGGCATCAGGCTTTCAGTCTGTATATCGGCCTGATCGCTCTGCAGTGCGTGGTGCTGGAACATAATGGCTTCTTTCGCCAATCGCTGACCCGGCGCCTCAAACTCGGGATTCAGTTCGCCGGGCTCATGGTGATACTCGCGGCGCTGCGTGAAATCGCCGGTCATGGCAGCCTCGGTGGTGATCTGTCGGAACACTGGCGTGGGTTGCTGATTCTCAGCGAAGGGGTGCATTGGCTGACGCTGGTTCCCGGCGCACTGATTTTACTGGGGCTGCTGCTCGCAGCCCGTCAGGCGTGGACGCGCCCGAACTCCATATCGAAGGAAACGCATCGCCCATGAATGCCGCAAAACGTCTTGAGATTTTTCGCAGACTGCATGAAGACAATCCCGAGCCAAAAACCGAACTGGCGTACTCATCGCCGTTCGAGTTGTTGATCGCTGTGATTCTTTCGGCGCAATCGACCGACGTGGGCGTCAACAAGGCTACGGCCAGGCTTTTCCCGGTAGCCAATACGCCAGCAGCGATTCATGCCTTGGGCGTCGAGGGTCTGTCCGAATACATCAAGACCATCGGCCTGTACAACAGCAAGGCAAAAAACGTCATAGAAACCTGCCGCTTACTGGTCGAACGCCACGGCAGCGAGATTCCGCAAACCCGTGAAGAGCTGGAAGCCCTGCCCGGTGTAGGGCGCAAAACCGCGAACGTGGTACTCAATACCGCCTTTCGCCAGCTGACCATGGCTGTCGACACGCACATCTTCCGCGTCAGCAATCGCACCGGCATTGCACCCGGCAAGAATGTCGTCGAAGTGGAAAAGAAATTGATGAAATTTGTGCCCAAGGATTACCTGCTCGATTCCCACCACTGGCTGATTTTGCATGGACGTTACGTGTGCCTGGCGCGCAAACCCCGCTGCGGCAGCTGCCGGATCGAGGATTTGTGCGAGTACAAGGACAAAACTTCAGACGATTGAGTAACTATTAGGTTTTTGTATCTATCGATTGAAAAAATCTTTTTTACCAGCCGCTGTATTGTCGATATAAGGAGCGCCAAAGGCAGTCTTAGCCGGGAGTTAACCTATGAGTACCGATAAAGAGCAATTGGACGTAGAAGACGATTTTACTGCCGCTGAGACCGATGACGCAGAACCAGTGGTCGAGGTGGCAAAAACCAACCTCAGCAAACGCCGCACCATCGACAATTTGCTAGAGGAGCGCCGGTTGAAAAGACAATTGGCCGATTACGATTTTGATCTTTGACACCTGAAGCCTCCCGAAACGGAGGCTTTTTTCTGTCCGTTGCACGCTGGTATTGATCGGCCCACCACCCCTTCGCTGAAAATACACTCAGACAAGTCCATTGCGCTGTGCCAGCTCGATCAGATCAACCAGTGAACGGGCATTGAGTTTCAGCAGTAATCGAGTCTTGTAAGTACTCACGGTCTTGTTACTGAGAAACATGCCATCGGCAATTTCCTTGTTGGTCTTGCCCCGGGCCAATTGCTGCAACACCATCATTTCGCGCCCGGAAAGACGATCGACCATATCGGCTTCGCTGGCATTCCCCAGGCTGGTGCGTACTGTATGCAATGCCTGATTGGGAAAGTAACTGTAACCGGACAGTACCGCCTTGATGGCGCTCAGCAATTCAGTCAAATCCTGTTGTTTGCAAACATAGCCCGCAGCGCCAGACTGCATGCAACGCATTGAAAAGTGCCCCGGTGCCTGGGAGGTCAACACGAGGACTTTCATTGGCATGGCAGTCGAAGCCAGACGCGCAATAACCTCAAGACCATCAAGTTTGGGTATTCCAATATCCAGAATGACAATATCCGGCATTTGTTCGCGCGCAAGTTGCAGGGCATCTACACCATTATCCGTCTCTGCAATAACTTCGTAGCCATGACGTTCCATCAGCATACGCACAGCAAGACGAATGACGGGGTGATCATCCACGATCAGCACTTTATTCATGGGCAAGTCCAGTTTCGCTGTTCGAATTTTTAGAGCCGGCACAATAGCCTAGTCACTTGTGCCATGGCACAAGAGAGTTCCGTTGCACTCACAGCGAAAGACATTCCCTACGACAAACAAAGACTTTTCCTACAAAAATCCAGACTTCTGCAAGTGAAGTGTCACTCGGACGTGGTCTACATCCCTGCCAATCCTTTAAAACGTCTACCGGCTAAGTCCGCGAGAGAACCATTGTACGGCCTGCGTTGCGATCCGTAATATATTGGAGAACCTTGCCCGGCGCTATCGAAGATTCCAACCCCGCAAAAACCGCATGTATTTTTCAATCAAAGTCCGTCAGCGCCTGAAACATAAACAACTGAAACAAGATACTTCTACCAAACTCTATGCTTTTAATATAAAAATGCACATCAACTAAAAAACGAATCACAAATGCGGACAACTACATTTCATGAGTACTGAATATGATGAAATTCAAAAAGAAAATCGCCAACCCGATGACGGTAATCGTTGTATTTGCTTTTATATCCGAATCCTCTGCCGCCGTGTCGCTGCCATTCCTTGGTGATCGTGAGCGCGAGATGTACATCTGGTTCCTTATGAGCTTTCCGTTTTACTTGCTGCTGCTATTCTTCATTACATTAAACTTTAACTACCGATCTCTTTACGCTCCTTCCGACTTCGACAAGGACGACAGTTTTTTAAAGCTTTCCACCGATACCCAAGGCTCTGAAGATGGGTTGCGCAACAGTTCGAAGAAAAAAAAGCCGACGGCTGAAACCAAGGCAACAGAAGCTTTTTTCAGTAATGGAATATCTGCAGTAGAAACGGACTCGCATCTGCCAAGCCAGCCTTCAGAACAGGGCGATGCCGACAAAGAATGTGCATGGATCGAGCATAACGTTCATTGGCCGAAGCCTCTGGGCACCCTGAGAGCCATCGACGTGCGCCAGATGAATAATCGAATGGAGTTTGACGCCTTGCTGGAAAACTTCTCCCATCCTGGCAAACATTCGAAAGTCATCGTGTTGCTGACCGATCCGGTGTCTGAAGTTTTGCTTATGCAAATCATGGCGGACTTTATCCGGCAGGCAAAAAAACGCGTTGGCGCGAACCATGTGATTACTTACAACGTATGTACGCAAGCCAGTACGATTCTGAAAGCAGCATGAAACACAGGCAGTTTTTTGTAGTGGATAAAAAAAGGCGGCCTTGTCATAACGACAAGCCGCCTTTTTTTATTGCGCGTCTGAAGGACTCAGAACAGCTTGCGGCCCTTGTTGGCAGCTATGCGCATGCGCAGCGCGTTGAGCTTGATGAAGCCCGCCGCGTCGGCCTGGTTGTAAGCACCGCCATCTTCTTCGAAGGTCGCGATGTTGGCATCGAACAGCGAATCGTCGGACTTGCGGCCGGTAACGATCACGTTGCCTTTGTACAGCTTCAGGCGAACCACACCGTTCACGTTGACCTGCGAAGCGTCGATCATCTGTTGCAGCATCAGACGCTCAGGGCTCCACCAGTAACCGGTGTAAATCAGGCTGGCGTATTTCGGCATCAGCTCGTCTTTCAGGTGAGCGACTTCGCGGTCGAGGGTGATCGACTCAATGGCGCGGTGAGCGCGCAGCATGATGGTGCCGCCCGGGGTTTCGTAGCAACCACGGGATTTCATGCCGACGTAACGGTTTTCGACGATGTCGAGACGACCGATACCGTGGGCACCACCGATCTTGTTCAGCGTCGCCAGCACGGTGGCCGGGGTCATTTCGACGCCGTCCAGTGCCACGATGTCGCCGTTACGGTAGGTCAGTTCCAGGTATTGTGGTTTGTCGGGAGCGTTCTCCGGGGAGACGGTCCATTTCCACATGTCTTCTTCGTGCTCGGTCCAGGTGTCTTCCAGCACGCCGCCTTCATAGGAGATGTGCAGCAGGTTGGCGTCCATCGAGTACGGTGACTTCTTCTTGCCGTGACGCTCGATAGGGATCGCGTGCTTCTCGGCGTAGTCCATCAGCTTCTCGCGGGACAGCAGGTCCCACTCACGCCATGGAGCAATGACTTTTACGCCAGGCTTGAGTGCGTAGGCACCCAGCTCGAAACGCACCTGGTCGTTGCCCTTGCCGGTGGCGCCATGGGAAATGGCGTCAGCGCCGGTTTCGTTGGCGATTTCGATCAGACGTTTGGCGATCAGCGGACGTGCGATGGAAGTACCGAGCAGGTACTCACCTTCGTAAACGGTGTTGGCGCGGAACATCGGGAACACGAAATCACGCACGAATTCTTCGCGCAGATCGTCGATGTAGATTTCTTTGACGCCCATGGCCTGAGCCTTGGCGCGGGCCGGCTCGACCTCTTCGCCTTGACCGAGATCAGCGGTGAAGGTCACCACTTCACAGTTATAAGTATCCTGCAGCCACTTGAGGATCACCGAAGTGTCCAGGCCGCCGGAATACGCCAGAACGACCTTGTTTACGTCCGCCATGCCATCACTCCACGGGGTTCTACGGAAAGCCGAGGAGTCTACCGCCCAAACGCGATAATTTACAGAGGCGCGACAGCTTAAGACGACAAAGCGACAGAATCTGTCGAGAGCGCGACGATGACCGGCGGGTCAGGAAGTCGCCGCAGTACTGGCTGGAGTGCTCGCTTGCGGTGCCGGAGTGGTGATAGGAGCCACACGCGCCAGTTTGACATTGACCCGGCGGTTTTTCGCGCGATTGGCCGCATTGGTGTTCGGCACGATGGGGTATTGCTCGCCATGGAAACGCACGGTGATCTGCGATTCCTGAATGCCGTTGGCCTTGAAGAAGTCGACCACCGCCAGCGCCCGACGGCGCGACAGCTCACGATTGGTCAGGCGATTGCCGCTGTTGTCGGAATGGCCGTCGAGTTCGATGTGATTGACCGTCGGATCGGCCTTCATGTATTCGAGCATCACTTGCAGCCTGGCCTTGGCGGCGGCATCAAGGTCAACGCCCTCGCCGGGGAAGCCAATCTGCGACTGCTTGATCTGCTCGAAATTCTGCGGCAGCAATTTCGCCACGCAAGTCTGGTAATCGTTGAACGCCTTGCTGAACTTGACCGGCAATAAACGCACTTCCGAGACGCGGCCATCGCCCGAGGCACGGCGCACCACCGGGCTGCGTCCGTCCAGCAGACCGCTGATCAAACCGCCGGCCTGCGACTGCGAACTGCTGAGCAAAACATTGCCGCTGCCCAGCCTGACACTGCCCAGATTGATGTCGCCACGCCCCGGCTGCCACGGCGCGGCCGCCGCCAGCAACGTCGCCGAACCACCGCCGAGCATGGCGTTGTAGGCATTCAGACGAAAGATCGCCTGCTCGCCCGCTTTGCGCACGAATTCGCCCGAGCCGAAGTCGGTGATCGGCTGGGTCAGGCGGCATTCGAACTTGTCGCCGGCGACCGTCCACTCAATGTTCTCCAGACGGGTCTGGTACGTGAGCGCCATCGCGGGGAGGCTGGCAAACACACTGAGCAAGGCTAAATAACGCTGGCGCACGGGAGGCTCCATTGGCTTCTGAAACACAAAGACCGATTCACACTATGTTTACGGCATACCTACGGGATATCGGAAGCTTCCCGCAAAACTTGATAGCGAGTGCCTGCAAGAGTCTTTTCCGGTAGCATTCGCCTCAGTTTGACCCGCCTGGAATCCCCTCATGTCCGACCGCCTGACCCTGCTGCGTCCCGACGACTGGCATATTCATCTTCGCGATGGTGCTGTGTTGACCAATACCGTTGCCGATGTTGCGCGCACTTTTGGCCGCGCGATCATCATGCCCAACCTGGTACCTCCGGTGCGCAACGCCGCCGAGGCCGATGGCTATCGCCAGCGGATCCTCGCTGCCCGCCCGGCCGGCAGTCGCTTTGAGCCGCTGATGGTGCTGTACCTCACCGACCGCACCCAGCCCGAAGAAATTCGTGAAGCCAAGGCCAGCGGTTTTGTCTACGCCGCCAAGCTGTACCCGGCCGGCGCGACCACCAACTCCGATTCCGGTGTAACCAGCATCGACAAGATTCTGCCGGCGATCGAAGCCATGGCCGAAGTCGGCATGCCGCTGTTGATCCACGGTGAAGTCACCCGTGGCGACGTCGATGTGTTCGACCGCGAAAAGATTTTCATCGATGAGCACATGCGCCGCGTGGTCGAGCGTTTCCCGACGTTGAAAGTGGTGTTCGAACACATCACCACCGCTGACGCCGTGCAGTTCGTCAACGAGGCTTCGGCCAACGTTGGTGCAACCATCACCGCGCATCACCTGCTCTACAACCGCAACCACATGCTGGTGGGCGGCATTCGGCCGCACTTCTATTGCCTGCCGATCCTCAAGCGCAACACGCATCAGGAAGCCCTGCTCGATGCCGCCACCAGCGGTAGCGCGAAGTTCTTCCTTGGCACCGATTCGGCACCGCACGCCCAGCACGCCAAGGAAGCCGCTTGCGGTTGCGCCGGCTGCTACACCGCGTACGCTGCCATCGAAATGTATGCCGAAGCTTTCGAACAGCGTAACGCGCTGGACAAGCTCGAAGCCTTCGCCAGCCTCAACGGCCCGCGTTTCTACGGCCTGCCGGCAAACACCGATCGCATCACCCTGGTCCGTGAAGAATGGACCGCCCCGACCAGCCTGCCATTCGGCGAGCTGACCGTTATCCCGCTGCGCGCCGGTGAAAAACTGCGCTGGCGCCTGCTGGAGGAACACGCGTGAGTGAAGACCATTTCGACGACGAACTGGACGGTCAAAGTGGCGGCGGCGGTTCCCGTCACCCGATGGCAGCACGTTTTCGTGGCTACCTGCCGGTTGTCGTCGACGTAGAAACCGGTGGCTTCAACTCGGCCACCGATGCGCTGCTGGAGATTGCTGCGACCACCATCGCCATGGATGAAAAGGGTTTTGTTTACCCCGATCACACCTACTTCTTCCGCGTTGAGCCATTCGAAGGCGCCAACATCGAAGCAGCGGCGCTGGAGTTCACCGGGATCAAGCTCGATCACCCGCTGCGCATGGCCGTCAGCGAAGAAACCGCGCTGACCGACATCTTCCGTGGCATCCGCAAAGCGCTGAAAGCCAACGGCTGCAAGCGTGCGATTCTGGTTGGCCACAACAGCAGCTTCGATCTCGGCTTCCTCAACGCGGCCGTCGCGCGTCTGGACATGAAGCGCAATCCGTTCCACCCGTTCTCCAGCTTCGACACCGCGACGCTGGCCGGTCTGGCCTACGGTCAAACCGTACTGGCGAAAGCCTGCCAGGCCGCCGACATCGACTTCGACGGCCGTGAAGCGCACTCCGCGCGTTACGACACCGAGAAAACCGCTGAGCTGTTCTGTGGCATCGTCAATCGCTGGAAACAGATGGGCGGCTGGGAAGACTTCGACGACTGATCCTCGTCGAGTAAATCCCGCGCATAAAAAAACCGGCCACGTGGGCCGGTTTTTTTCTACCTCAACGTTGCGCCTTACAGGGCAGCAGCGTTCTCGGTCAGGTATGCAGCAACGCCTTCTGGCGAAGCGTTCATGCCTTTGTCGCCTTTTTTCCAGTTGGCAGGGCAGACTTCGCCGTGCTCTTCGTGGAATTGCAGAGCGTCGACCAGACGGATCAGCTCTTCCATGTTACGGCCCAGCGGCAGGTCGTTGATGATCTGCGAGCGGACAACGCCTTTGTCGTCGATCAGGAACGCACCACGGAACGCTACGCCGCCTTCCGACTCAACGTCGTAGGCCTTGGCGATGTCGTGCTTCATGTCGGCAGCCATGGTGTATTTCACCTGGCCGATGCCGCCATTGTTCACTGGGGTGTTGCGCCATGCGTTGTGAGTGAAGTGCGAGTCGATCGACACAGCGATCACTTCAACGTTGCGCGCCTTGAAGTCAGCCATGCGGTTGTCCAGAGCGATCAGCTCGGACGGGCAGACGAAGGTGAAGTCCAGTGGGTAGAAGAACACCAGGCCGTATTTGCCTTTGATGGCCGAGGACAGGGTGAAGCTGTCAACGATCTCGCCATTGCCGAGTACGGCCGGGACGGTGAAGTCAGGGGCTTGTTTGCCTACGAGTACGCTCATTGATATCTCCTGGTGTAAAAACTTGAAGTTCAGGGTCCGCGCCAGCCTGCCACCCTCAGGCGACAGCCCTGTGACACGAACCCCCTTCGCAAGGGCCGACCATCATACACTGCGAATTTGGCCTGTCCTTAACGGTTTTTTGCAGCAGCGCAACAGACGGCTGCATTTACGGGGCCAGGCAAATTGCCAGTCACCACCGTTCGTCAGTCACCGCTGTCAATCGGCGAAAGCCTTCCGAAAGCACTTTGACAATCATTCTCGTTAACATTAAGATCCATCGCAATTGAGTCACAACCAGCGACGGTTCTCACTTATGTATGTTTGTCTCTGCACTGGCGTCACCGACGGACAGATCCGCGAAGCGATCTATGAAGGTTGCTGCAGCTATAAAGAAGTCCGCCAGGCTACCGGCGTCGCCAGCCAATGCGGCAAATGTGCCTGCCTTGCCAAGGAAGTCGTACGCGAAACCCTGACCAAGCTGCAAACCGCTCAGGCCGCGATCCCCTATCCGGTAGAATTTACCGCTGCGTAATTACCCCCATTTCGAAGAACCGGACTTATGTCCGGTTTTTTTATGCCTGCAAATCAATCGGTTACGCTCTAGACGCGGAACACAAACATTCTTATTCCGATTAATTTTCATATATTATTCAATAACTTAGGTTTGACACATATAAATACGAAGCTCAAACTCTGCCGTATATACAGCTATTACAGGGCAGGACTCCGATCATGAAAGGCGACATTACAGTCATCCAGCATCTCAACAAGATCCTTGCCAATGAGCTGGTCGCGATCAATCAGTACTTCCTGCATGCCCGCATGTATGAAGATTGGGGTCTGAACAAGCTCGGCAAGCACGAATACAAAGAATCCATCGATGAGATGAAGCACGCGGACAAGCTGATCAAGCGCATCCTGTTCCTCGAAGGCCTGCCGAACGTGCAGGATCTGGGCAAGCTGCACATCGGCGAGCACACCAAGGAAATGCTTGAGTGCGACCTGCGCATCGAGAAGACCGGCCATGCTGACCTGAAGACCGCGATCGCACATTGCGAAACCGTTGGCGACTTCGGCAGCCGTGAACTGCTCGAAGACATTCTCGAATCCGAAGAAGAACATATCGACTGGCTGGAAACCCAACTGGGCCTGATCGATAAAATCGGTCTTGAGAACTATCTGCAATCGCAGATGGGCGAAGAGTAAGTTAGCGCTCGCTAAACTCGAGACACTAAAAAGCCCCGCCCTCTTTCGAGGCGCGGGGCTTTTTATTGCCCGGATTGCGGTCAATACCGTAATCCCTGTGGGAGCCAGCCTTCTGGCGATAGCGTCATGTCAGCCGACAACGTCGTCAGCGGCAGAAAGCATTCGCGAGCAGGCTCGCTCCCACAAAAGCCGGATCAGGCTTCGGACTTGTTCGCCGCTGCCGCTTCAACAGCCGCCTTGATGGTGCTTTGCAGCGAACCGTCTGCAGCCATCTCGGTCATGATGTCGCTACCGCCGACCAGCTCGCCGCCGACCCACAGTTGCGGGAAAGTCGGCCAGTTGGCGTACTTGGGCAGGTTGGCGCGGATTTCCGGGTTCTGCAGGATGTCCACGTACGCAAACTTTTCGCCACACGCCATCACAGACTGCGCAGCTTTCGCGGAGAAGCCGCACTGCGGGGCATTCGGCGAGCCTTTCATGTAAAGCAGAATGGTATTGTTGGCAATCTGCTCTTTAATCGTTTCGATGATATCCATGGAGCACCTCGGCTGAACTTTCCGACTCATGGGTCGGCACGGTGACGCATTGTAACGGAATCCTGAGCGCCATGCTCGGTCTCCCCGACAGACCTGCTCAAGCCGCCGCCACCGTCACCGGCACGCCATTGAGCGCCGCGTTGCCCGACAATTCGTCGAGCTGACATTCATCGGTCAGGTCATTGGCGCTCGAACCTGGCTGACCACTGGCAATCGCCATCTGCACGCCCGGTCGCGCATGGCCCCAACCGTGCGGCAGGCTGACCACGCCTTTCATCATGTCCAGACTGCCGAGCACTTCCACTTCAATCTGCCCGACCCGCGAGCTGACCCGCACCAACTGACCGTCGTTAAGGCCACGATTGGCAAGGTCTTCCGGGTGCATCAGCAGCTGGTGACGCGGCTTGCCCTTCACCAAACGGTGGTAGTTGTGCATCCACGAGTTGTTACTGCGCACATGGCGGCGGCCAATCATCAACAGTTCATCGGCCGCTGGCGCCTGCAAGGCAGCGAAGCGTGCGAGATCGCCAAGGATCTCTGGCGGCGCAGCCTGCACCCGCTGGTTCGGTGTTTTCAGGCGCGTCGCCAGATTCGCTTTCAACGCGCCCAGATCAATGCCGTGGGGATGATCGAACAGTGTCGCCAACGAAAGTTTCTGCTCGGAGGCGTCACCGTACAGACCCATGCGCAAACCCATGTCGATCATCTTCGCCGGCGGCATCGTTGGCTTCAGTTCTTTACCGGTCTTCTCGGCGAAAGCCTTGGCCAGGCCAACAAAAATCTCCCAGTCGTGCAACGCGCCTTCGGGTTTGGCGAGGATCGCGCGATTGAAGCGAGTAACGTTACGCACCGCGAACAGGTTGAACGTGGTGTCGTAGTGATCATTCTCCAGCGCCGAGGTCGACGGCAGGATCAGGTCGGCGTAACGCGTGGTTTCATTGATGTACAGATCGATGCTGAGCATGAATTCCAGGCCGTCCAGTGCCTGTTCCAGTTGCCGCCCGTTCGGGGTCGACAACACCGGATTGCCGGCCACGGTGATCAGTGCACGGATCTGCCCCTCGCCTTCGGTGAGCATCTCTTCGGCCAGCGCCGAGACCGGTAGCTCGCCGCCGTATTCCGGACGCCCGGAAACCCGGCTCTGCCATTTGTTGAAATGCCCGCCGGAGGTTGACGCCACCAGATCCACGGCCGGCTCGGTGCACAACGCGCCGCCAACGCGGTCGAGGTTGCCGGTGACCAGATTGATCAACTGCACCACCCAGTGACACAGCGTGCCGAACGCCTGCGTGGAAACCCCCATACGTCCATAACAAACCGCACTCGGCGCCGCAGCGAAGTCACGGGCCAGTTGGCGGATCTGCTCGGCAGGAACCGCGCACAACGGGCTCATGGTCTCGGCCGTAAATGTCGCCACCGCAGCGCGGACCTCGTACAGGCCATCAACCGGCAAATGACTGTCGCGAGTCAGGCCTTCGCTGAACAAGGTGTTGAGCAGGCCAAACAACAACGCCGCATCACCGCCCGGACGGACGAACAGATGCTGATCGGCCATCGCCGCCGTCTCGCTGCGCCGAGGGTCGACCACCACGACCTTACCACCGCGTGCCTGGATCGCTTTTAAACGTTTCTCAACATCTGGCACGGTCATGATGCTGCCGTTGGAGGCCAGCGGATTACCGCCGAGGATCAGCATGAAATCGGTGTGGTCGATGTCCGGAATCGGCAGCAGCAGGCCGTGGCCGTACATCAGATAACTGCTCAGGTGATGCGGCAACTGATCGACCGACGTCGCCGAGAAGCGATTACGCGTCTTCAGCAAACCGAGGAAATAATTGCTGTGGGTCATCAACCCGTAATTGTGCACGCTCGGGTTGCCCTGATAGACCGCCACGGCGTTCTGCCCATGCCGCTCCTGGATCGTCGCCAGTTTCTCCGCCACCAGCGCAAACGCCTCGTCCCAATCGATCGGCAGCCACTCGCTGCCAACTCGGCGCATTGGCTGGCGCAGGCGGTCCGGATCGTTCTGGATATCTTGCAGCGCCACAGCCTTGGGGCAGATGTGGCCACGACTGAAGGTGTCGAGCGCATCGCCCTTGATCGAGGTGATCGCGACATTGCCATCGGTTTCGGTGGTCTCGATGGTCAGCCCGCAAATGGCTTCGCACAGGTGGCAGGCACGGTGATGGAGAGTCTTGGTCATGGCCAGTCTCTGTCTTGTTCTGGGCGGGCAATCACGCCCGCGGGAACAAAACTATGGCCCCGGCGCAGGTTAGGCGCCAGCGACGTTCGTCTTGTGAATCGCCGACTATCAGGTGCGCAGATACACCGCCATGTTCAACTGGAGGGCAGCTGAGGCGGCGCGGCCAGCTGGATTTCCTGGATGGTTTCGATCTGCTCGTGGGCGACGTGTACGCCGGTGAGTTCGCCGATCAACCGCCAGTGCTCGTCAAGCCCGGCACTGATGGTGGCCATGCGATCAATCATGTGGCGGCCGGCAGTCTTCACCACTTCGTCTTCGCTGCGCAGCAGTTCGAAGGACATAGAGGTGACCGACGCGGTGAGATGGGTCAGAGAGCGAGCCGTGTGGCCCAGCAATTCCATTAACAATTTTTCTTTCGATTCCATGCGGAGGCTTCCTGCGTCGCTCGAAAGGTATTTATAACCCAGCACTTTGCTTTAGCAAATGTTTCAGGCTGGCCATCCGACCAAGCGAATCCATAACCGGCCAGTCTTAAACCGACCAGAGTGGCACCATCCCCGCCACGCTGGATTGCCAAGCCCCGCGAGGCCAGTGTACAAAGGGGCTCGCTGCTGCCTGAACCCGGCTTCAAATGCGCGACTGCAACATCCAGTGCGCTCTTCGATTCCCGCAAAAACCGTAGCCTATTGGAAAAACGCGACATTTAGTGTCAATATCGCGCCTCCCCCTATTTCGTCGCCCCGTGCGGCTTACGCCGCAGGTCTCGCCCGTTGTTCCGTTAAACAAGGCCTTGAGCATCTGCGGTTTGTAGCAAAAAGGTAGTCAATGATGAGCGCAAGGCACTTTCTCTCCCTGATGGATTGCACGCCCGAAGAGCTGGTCAGCGTGATTCGTCGAGGCGTTGAGCTCAAGGACCTGCGTAACCGCGGCGTACTGTTCGAGCCTCTGAAAAACCGCGTGCTGGGCATGATTTTCGAGAAATCCTCGACCCGTACGCGGATTTCGTTCGAGGCGGGCATGATCCAGCTCGGTGGCCAGGCGATCTTCCTGTCGCCACGCGACACTCAACTGGGCCGTGGCGAGCCGATCGGTGATTGCGCCATCGTCATGTCGAGCATGCTCGACGCGGTGATGATCCGCACCTTTGCCCACAGCACATTGACCGAATTCGCTGCCAATTCGCGCGTGCCGGTAATCAACGGCCTGTCCGATGATCTGCACCCGTGCCAGTTGCTGGCCGACATGCAGACGTTCCTTGAGCACCGTGGTTCGATCCAGGGCAAGACCGTGGCCTGGATCGGCGACGGCAACAACATGTGCAACAGCTATATAGAAGCGGCCATCCAGTTCGACTTCCAGTTGCGCATTGCTTGCCCGGAAGGCTATGAACCCAACCCTGAATTCGTCGCCAAGGCTGGCGATCGCGTGACCATCGTCCGCGATCCGCAGGACGCCGTGCGCGGCGCACATCTGGTCAGCACCGACGTCTGGACTTCGATGGGCCAGGAAGAGGAAACTGCCAAGCGCCTCAAGCTGTTCGCCCCGTTCCAGGTCAACCGTGCCCTGCTCGACCTCGCTGCCGAGGACGTGCTGTTCATGCACTGCTTGCCTGCGCACCGTGGCGAAGAAATCAGCCTCGACCTGCTCGATGACCCGCGCTCCGTCGCCTGGGATCAGGCAGAAAACCGTCTCCACGCACAGAAGGCCCTGCTCGAGTTCCTCGTCGAACCGGCATATCACCACGCATGAGCCATGAATTACTGCTGAACCTGCGCAACCTCGCTTGCGGCTACCAAGATCAACGTGTGGTGCAGAACCTCAATCTGCACCTCAACGCCGGTGACATCGGCTGCCTGCTCGGCTCGTCCGGCTGCGGTAAGACCACCACCCTGCGCGCCATCGCCGGTTTCGAACCGGTGCACGAAGGTGAAATCACCCTCGGTGGCGAAACCATCTCCAGCGCCGGCTTTACCCTCGCTCCGGAGAAACGCCGGATCGGCATGGTATTCCAGGATTACGCGCTGTTTCCGCACCTGAGCGTCGCCGACAACATCGCCTTCGGTATCCGCAAGCATCCGAACAAGGCGCGCGTCACCGAAGAGCTGCTCGAACTGGTCAACCTGAAAAACCTCGGCAAGCGCTTCCCGCACGAGTTGTCCGGCGGCCAGCAGCAACGTGTCGCCCTCGCCCGCGCCTTGGCACCCGAGCCGCAATTGCTGCTGCTCGACGAACCCTTCTCCAACCTCGATGGCGAGTTGCGCCGCAAACTGAGTCATGAGGTGCGCGACATTCTCAAGGCCCGCGGCACCAGCGCGATTCTGGTGACCCACGACCAGGAAGAAGCCTTTGCCGTCAGCGATCACGTTGGTGTGTTCAAGGAAGGTCGACTGGAACAGTGGGACACGCCGTACAACCTGTATCACGAGCCGGCGACGCCATTCGTGGCCAGTTTCATCGGTCAGGGTTACTTCGTTCGCGGCCAGCTCGGCAGCCCCGAATCGGTGCAGACCGAACTGGGCGTACTGCGCGGCAACCGCGCATATGGGTGGCCGATTGGCGGGGCTGTTGATGTATTACTGCGTCCGGATGACATTGTTTATGCGCCGGATAGTGAGTTGAAAGCACGGATTGTTGGCAAGACGTTCCTGGGGGCTTCGACCTTGTATCGCCTGCAACTGCCGACTGGAGCGCAGCTGGAATCGATTTTTCCGAGCCATGCGGATCATCAGGTCGGCGCGGAAGTAGGGATTCGGGTTGCGGCTGAACATCTCGTATTGTTTCAGGCATCCGGCAGCACCGCTGCGCAGATTCCGGCAGTTGAGAACGGCGTCCGCCGCTACAGCACTGCGCTTTAAAGATTAAAAGATCGCAGCCTTCGGCAGCTCCTACATTGATCCCTGCAGGAGCTGCCGAAGGCTGCGATCTTTTAGCGTTTAACCGAGGATCAGGGTGCCGCTCGCAACGAGCGTCGCATGTCCGCCGATCTTCACTCGCTCACCTTCCAGCCGACAGAACAACTCACCACCCCGCGCCGAACGCTGGCATGCGGTCAAACTGGATTTTCCCAGACGCTTGGACCAATACGGTATCAGGCTGCAATGCGTCGACCCGGTGACCGGATCCTCATTGATACCAATCGCCGGGGCGAAATAGCGCGAGACGAAATCATGCTGATTACCACGCGCTGTGACGATTGCGCCCAACCACGGCAGCTTGGCCAACGCGACCATGTCCGGCTTGCAATCAAGCACCGCCTGCTCCGACTCCAGCACCACAAACAGTTCGTTGGAGCCCAGCACATCAACCGCTTCGACCCCCAATGCGCGCTCGACATCCAGCGTCACGCCAATCTCTGACGGTACGATCGACGGGAAGTCCAGCCACAAGCGACCCGCTTCACGGCTGACACTCAACGGCCCGGACTTGCAGGTGAAGTCGATACGCTCGGCTGTTTCCTGGTAGATCTCGAACAGCACATAAGCACTGGCCAGCGTGGCGTGCCCGCACAGCGGCACTTCGGTGGTCGGGGTGAACCAGCGGATATGCCAGGCCGATCCCTCACGCACCAGAAACGCGGTTTCCGCCAGATTGTGTTCGGCAGCGATCTTCTGCATCAGCTCATCGGCGAGCCACGCATCGAGCCGATAGACCATCGCCGGGTTGCCACTGAACGGCCGATCACTGAATGCGTCGACCTGATGAAACTCGAGCTGCATAACTTTCTCCCTGGGTCAGTCGGCAAAGCATGCAGCGCGTGACGGATCAGCGCCAGTGACAGAACCGACCAATTTTCTTCATACAGCGCGGGCGAACGTCAGGCGCGGCCGATGTCGGCGAATTTGGCCTGGGTGTGTTCGGCGAGAATCGCCGGGGCCAACTCGACTTCCAGGCCACGCCGACCGGCACTGACATAAATAGTCGCAAAACCCTGAGCCGAGTTATCAATGAAGGTGCGCAGGCGTTTCTTCTGCCCCAACGGGCTGATGCCGCCCAGCAGATAACCGCTGGAACGCTGTGCTGCTGCGGGGTCAGCCATTTCGACTTTCTTCACTCCCGCGGCATGCGCCAGACCTTTCAGGTCGAGACTTCCGACGACCGGAACCACCGCCACCAGCAGCTCACCTTTTTCGCTGGCCGCCAGCAACGTTTTAAACACCTGCGCCGGCTCAAGTGCCAGTTTTTCTGCGGCCTCCAGCCCATAGGAGGCAGCCTTCGGGTCATGTTCGTAACTGTGCACGCGATGTTCGGCACGAACTTTTTTCAACAAGTCCAACGCAGGGGTCATGGCAGCTCCAGGCTCGGCAGTGACTTAAAAATCCTCCGGCGGATTCTAGGTGATCAGCCCTCAAAAGGCTCTATTCCAAGCCACGATTCCTGTGGCTTACAGGCATTTCGAGCGCATCGTCCCAGCACCATGGCAGAGGATCATTCACCCAGCGAATAGTTATATTGTGACCGATGGTTCACTTTCGACCTTTGACAGGTTTGTTTCTTGTCTATATTTTTTCGAATCTGAATAATGTAAGAATTATCATCATTGCAGCACCCAGCAGTAAACCGGGCAACGGAATGGGGATTCCTACCCGGCGAAAATCGCGCCCTGCCGTATCGGCAATGCGCCAGACAACAACAAAAACCGAGGTTTTCAATGACAACTGCTTTACAGCAACCATCGCTTTCGAGCCAATGCATGGCCGAGTTTCTGGGTACTGCACTGCTGATCTTTTTTGGCACCGGCTGTGTCGCCGCGCTCAAAGTCGCGGGCGCCAGCTTCGGCCTGTGGGAAATCAGCATCATCTGGGGCGTCGGCGTGAGCATGGCCATCTACCTCACGGCCGGGGTTTCCGGCGCTCACCTGAACCCGGCTGTCAGCATCGCCTTGGCAATATTCGCCGACTTTGAAAAGCGCAAACTGCCCTTCTATATTCTTGCGCAGATCGCTGGCGCCTTCTGCGGCGCGCTGTTGGTTTACACGCTGTACAGCAATCTTTTCTTCGATTACGAACAAACTCACCAAATGGTTCGCGGTTCGGCCGCCAGCCTTGAGTTGGCCTCGGTGTTCTCGACGTTCCCGAATCCGGTGCTGTCGACTGCCCAGGCTTTCCTGGTCGAGATGATCATCACCGCGATTCTGATGGGCGTGATCATGTCACTGACCGACGACAACAACGGCTTGCCGAAAGGCCCGCTGGCGCCGCTGCTGATCGGCTTGCTGATCGCGGTGATCGGCAGTTCGATGGGCCCGCTGACCGGGTTCGCGATGAACCCGGCGCGTGACTTCGGTCCGAAACTGATGACTTTCTTCGCTGGCTGGGGTGAAATTTCCTTCACTGGCGGCCGCGATATTCCGTACTTCCTGATTCCGATTTTTGCACCGATTGTCGGTGCCTGCCTCGGCGCTGCCGGGTATCGCGGGCTCATCGCCCGTCACCTGACCGGCGCCACACCTGCTACAAAGGATGCAGAACCGGCCATTGACGGCAAACCAAGAACTTCTTGAAACAGTCGGCGCAGGCTCCTGCCAATCCGAGCCTGCGCCACGGCCCACTCTCCCTTATTTCGTCCAAGGCAATCGACATGACCGACATTCAGAATAAGAACTACATCATTGCCCTTGATCAGGGTACGACCAGCTCCCGCGCGATCATTTTCGACCGCGATGCGAACGTGGTCTGCACCGCACAGCGCGAGTTCGCCCAGCATTACCCGCAAGCCGGTTGGGTCGAACACGACCCGATGGAAATCTTCGCCACCCAGAGCGCGGTGATGGTTGAAGCGCTGGCGCAAGCCGGTCTGCATCACGACCAAGTCGCCGCCATCGGCATCACCAACCAGCGTGAAACCACCGTAGTCTGGGACAAGACCACCGGTCGCCCGGTGTACAACGCCATTGTCTGGCAGTGCCGCCGCAGCACCGAGATCTGCCAGCAGCTCAAGCGCGATGGCCATGAGCAATACATCAGCGACACCACCGGTCTGGTCACCGACCCGTATTTCTCCGGCACCAAACTGAAGTGGATCCTCGACAACGTCGAAGGCAGCCGCGAGCGTGCGCGCAACGGCGAACTGCTGTTCGGCACCGTCGATAGCTGGCTGATATGGAAATTCACCGGCGGCAAGGTACACGTCACCGACTACACCAACGCCTCGCGCACCATGCTCTTCAACATTCACTCGCTGGAGTGGGATTCGAAGATGCTGGAGATCCTCGACATCCCGCGCGAAATGCTCCCGGAAGTGAAGGCCTCTTCGGAAATCTACGGTCGTACCAAGAGCGGCATCGCTATCGGCGGTATCGCCGGCGACCAGCAGGCCGCCCTGTTCGGCCAGATGTGCGTCGAGCCAGGCCAGGCTAAAAACACCTACGGCACCGGCTGCTTCCTGCTGATGAACACCGGCGACAAAGCGGTGAAATCGCAGCACGGCATGCTTACCACCATCGCTTGCGGCCCGCGTGGCGAAGTCGCTTACGCACTGGAAGGCGCGGTATTCAACGGCGGCTCGACCGTGCAGTGGCTGCGTGATGAACTGAAGATCATCAACGACGCCCACGACACCGAATACTTCGCCAATAAGGTTAAGGACAGCAATGGCGTGTACCTGGTACCGGCATTCACCGGTCTCGGCGCTCCGTACTGGGACCCGTATGCCCGTGGCGCACTGTTCGGCCTGACACGCGGCGTTCGCGTCGATCACATCATCCGCGCGGCGCTGGAATCGATCGCCTACCAGACCCGCGACGTACTCGACGCCATGCAACAGGACTCCGGCGAACGCCTCAAAGCCCTGCGCGTGGACGGCGGCGCGGTAGCGAACAACTTCCTCATGCAGTTCCAGGCGGACATCCTCGGCACCCAGGTCGAGCGCCCGCAAATGCGCGAAACCACGGCACTCGGCGCGGCGTATCTGGCCGGTCTGGCGTGCGGTTTCTGGGGCAGCCTGGAAGAACTGCGTGGCAAAGCGGTAATCGAGCGTGAGTTCGAACCGAGCCTCGACGAAGTTGCCAAAGAGAAGCTGTATAAAGGCTGGAAAAAAGCCGTCAGCCGCACCCGCGACTGGGCGCGTGAAGACGCTGAATAAGCCAACGTACAGTTCCAGATAGGCATCTAACTGGTCGGGAGCGGATTCCTGCGGCATCATGGGCAAATTTTGCACGGCAGCCCAAAGGAAGCCCCATGAATCTGCCTCCCCGTCAGCAGCAAATCCTCGAGCTGGTCCGCGAACGCGGCTATGTGAGCATCGAGGAAATGGCCACGCTGTTCGTTGTTACCCCGCAAACCATCCGCCGCGACATCAATCAGCTCGCGGAAGCCAATCTGCTGCGTCGCTACCACGGCGGCGCCGCCTATGATTCCAGCGTCGAAAACACTGCCTATGCGATGCGCGCTGATCAGATGCGCGATGAAAAACAACGCATCGGTGAAGCCATCGCCGCACAGATTCCCGATCACGCCTCGCTATTCATCAATATCGGCACGACGACCGAGTCGATTGCCCGCGCCCTGCTCAATCACAACCACCTGAAGATCATCACCAACAACCTGCACGTAGCGTCGATGCTCAGTGCCAAGGATGACTTCGACGTGCTGCTGACCGGCGGCAACGTGCGTCGTGACGGCGGTGTCGTCGGTCAGGCGAGCGTGGATTTCATCAATCAGTTCAAGGTTGATTTTGCCCTGGTCGGGATCAGCGGCATCGATGAAGACGGCAGCTTGCTCGACTTCGATTATCAGGAAGTGCGGGTTTCGCAGGCAATCATTGCCAATGCGCGACAGGTGATTCTGGCGGCGGACTCGAGCAAGTTCGGGCGCAACGCGATGATCCGGTTGGGGCCGATCAGTCTGATTGATTGTTTGGTGACCGATCAGCAGCCAGTGCCGGCGTTGGCGCAGTTGTTGAGCCAGCACAAGATTCGTCTGGAAGTGGTTTAACCCCCCCAAGATCAAAAGATCGCAGCCTTCGGCAGCTCCTACAGGTCAAGTGAACCCTGTAGGAGCTGCCGCAGGCTGCGATCTTTTGCTTTTCATGTTCGAAAATTTTCTTTTTCCTGCCCTTCGATGAGTTTTTTCAATCGAACGTGACTGGCTGCGCGCGTCTTTATGGGCTACCATTTTCGCAAATGAACATTAATGTTCGATTTCCAAGACAGAAAATCAAAAGAGCCCGAGGCCAGCCGATGTCCACCTCTACCTTGCGTACGCCCCCAATCTCCGAGATCTACGACATCGCCGTCATCGGCGGCGGGATCAATGGCGTGGGAATCGCAGCGGATGCCGCCGGTCGCGGTCTCTCGGTGTTCCTTTGCGAAAAGGACGACCTCGCCAGCCACACTTCGTCGGCCAGCAGCAAGCTGATCCACGGTGGCCTGCGCTACCTCGAACATTACGAATTCCGTCTGGTGCGTGAAGCGTTGGCCGAGCGCGAAGTGTTGCTGGCCAAGGCGCCGCACATCGTCAAACCGATGCGTTTCGTGTTGCCGCACCGTCCGCACCTGCGCCCGGCGTGGATGATTCGTGCCGGCCTGTTCCTGTATGACAACCTCGGCAAACGCGAAAAACTGCTAGGTTCGAAAAGCCTGAAGTTCGGCGCCGACAGCGCGTTGAAAAGCGAAATCAGGAAAGGCTTCGAATACTCCGATTGCTGGGTCGACGACGCCCGCCTCGTAGTACTCAATGCCTTGGCCGCCCGCGAAAAAGGCGCCCACGTCCACACCCAGACCCGTTGCGTTAGCGCCCGTCGCGCCAAAGGCCTGTGGCACCTGAACCTGGAACGTGCCGACGGCAGCCTGTTTTCGATCACCGCCAAGGCACTGGTCAACGCGGCAGGCCCGTGGGTTGCCAAGTTCATCCGTGATGACTTGAAGATGGAATCGCCGTACGGCATCCGTCTGATTCAGGGCAGCCACATCATCGTGCCGAAACTGTACGAAGGCGATCACGCGCACATTCTGCAAAACGAAGATCAGCGCATCGTTTTCACCATTCCGTACCTGAACCACTTCACCCTGATCGGCACCACCGACCGTGAATACACCGGTGATCCGGCAAAAGTGGCAATCACCGATGGCGAAACCGAGTACCTGCTGAAAGTGGTCAACGCGCACTTCAAGAAGCAGATCAGCCGCGACGACATTCAACACAGCTACTCGGGCGTACGCCCGCTGTGCAACGACGAATCCGACAACCCGTCGGCCGTTACCCGCGACTACACCCTGGCCTTGTCGGGCAACAGCGAAGAAGCGCCACTGCTTTCGGTTTTTGGCGGCAAGCTGACCACCTACCGCAAACTCGCCGAATCGGCGATGGCGCAACTGCTGCCGTTCTTCACCCAGATGCGCCCGAGCTGGACAGCCACGGCCACCCTGCCCGGCGGCGAAGACATGACCACGCCACAGGACTTGAGCGCACTGATTCGCGACAAGTTCGACTTCGTGCCGAGCGAGATCGCGCGTCGCTGGTCGACCACCTACGGCAGCCGCACCTGGCGCATGCTCGAAGGCGTGGAAACCCTCGCCGACATGGGCGAACACCTCGGTGGCGGGCTCTACACCCGGGAAGTCGACTACCTGTGCAGCGAAGAGTGGGCGACCACTGCGCACGACATTCTCTGGCGCCGTAGCAAGCTGGGGTTGTTCACCACTCCGGCTGAGCAGGAGAAGCTTGCGGTGTATCTGGGTAAGGTCGAACACAACCGTAGCAAGATTGAAGCGGCGTGATCTGAACATCGGTTAAACAAAAAGCCCCTGAATCGTAAGGTTCAGGGGCTTTTTTGTTTTGGGGGTTTATTGACACTGGTTGGGTCAGTGAGATCTTTCCCCCTCACCCCAGCCCTCTCCCCCAAGGGGTAGAGGGGAAAGGGAGCCGATCTTCATAGGCTTCGAAACTAGAGTTCGACTCGGGATCCCAAGTCGGTGCATCTCGCCCATACAACCCGGTCAGTCCCCTCTCCCTCCGGGAGAGGGCTAGGGTGAGGGGCTCTTCACCGTTCGGTTTTCCGAACGAGACTCCCTGGTCAATTCGGTTAACCGGATCCACTCATACAAAAAAATTCGCCATAAAACTTTAATCACTTTATAAATCATCAACTTAACCAATCGAGACTGGTCTGGCACGACTCATGCTCTACACTCTCTCGACGAATGCCTGTTGAGCCAACACTTCAGGAGCCGTCAGGCATTCGAAGCACAAAAGGGCCGACGAACTGGCTCCATAAAAAAAACAATGTCGAGGAAAATTTGATGCGCATCGTTCCCCATATCCTGGGCGCAGCCATTGCTGCCGCTCTGATCAGCACGCCAGTTTTCGCCGCCGAACTCACCGGCACCCTGAAGAAAATCAACGAATCCGGCACCATCACGCTCGCTCACCGCGACAGCTCCATTCCGTTTTCCTACATTGCAGACGCTTCGGGCAAACCAGTGGGCTACTCCCACGACATTCAGATGGCTATCGTTGAAGCCCTGAAAAAAGACCTGAACAAACCCGACCTGCAAGCCAAGTACAACCTCGTCACCTCGCAAACCCGTATCCCGCTGATCCAGAACGGCACCGCGGACCTCGAGTGCGGCTCCACCACCAATAACACCGAACGCGCCCAGCAAGTCGACTTCACCGTCAACATCTTCGAAATCGGCACCCGTCTGCTGGTCAAGAAAGACAAGGATGGCAAGCCGTCCTACGCTGACTTTGCCGACCTGAAAGGCAAGAACGTCGTGACCACCGCCGGCACCACGTCCGAGCGCATCATCAAAGCGATGAACGCCGACAAGCAGATGGGCATGAACGTCATCTCCGCCAAGGACCACGGCGAATCCTTCAACATGCTGGAAAGCGGCCGCGCCGTTGCCTTCATGATGGACGACGCCCTGCTGGCCGGTGAAGAAGCCAAGGCCAAGAAGCCGACTGACTGGGTCATCACCGGTACTCCACAGTCCTTCGAAGCCTACGCGTGCATGGTTCGCAAAGACGACCCGGCCTTCAAGAAAGCCGTGGATGACGCAATTGTCGGCCTGTACAAGTCCGGCGAGATCAACAAGATCTACAGCAAGTGGTTCGAGAGCCCGATCCCACCTAAAGGCCTGAACCTCAACTTCCCGATGAGCGACAAGTTCAAGGAGCTGATCGCCAATCCGAGCGACAAGCCAGCGCCTGACGTAAAAATCTGACTCTGATCTAACCTTATCGCCTGAGGGAACCGACTCTCCCTCAGGCGTCAGTTACTACCTGCTGGCTTTGTTTTGGAACACTCGACCTGGCGGTTTCCGAGCCGATCGCGTGTGCCTGGCGTTCAACGTCGGGCGGGAAAGGATCTTCCCCAAACAGGTACTTGTACATCGATCGATCTCGAGGGGAGACCCTAATGAATTACAACTGGGACTGGGGCGTGTTCTTCAAGTCCACCGGCGTTGGCAGCGAGACTTATCTCGACTGGTACATCGCCGGTCTGGGCTGGACCATTGCCATCGCTGTCGTGGCATGGATTGTCGCCTTGTTGCTTGGCTCCGTTCTGGGGGTCATGCGCACCGTGCCGAACCGCATCGTATCGGGCATCGCGACCTGCTACGTCGAACTGTTTCGTAACGTGCCGCTGCTGGTTCAGCTGTTCATCTGGTACTTCCTGGTACCCGACCTGCTGCCGCAAAACCTGCAGGATTGGTACAAGCAAGACCTCAACCCGACCACCTCGGCGTATCTGAGCGTTGTCGTTTGCCTGGGTCTGTTCACCGCCGCCCGCGTCTGCGAGCAAGTGCGTACCGGCATCCAGGCGCTGCCACGCGGCCAGGAATCGGCCGCTCGTGCCATGGGCTTCAAGCTGCCGCAGATCTACTGGAACGTGCTGCTGCCCCAGGCCTACCGCATCATCATTCCGCCGCTCACCTCGGAATTCCTCAACGTCTTCAAGAACTCCTCCGTGGCGTCCTTGATCGGCCTGATGGAACTGCTGGCGCAAACCAAACAGACTGCCGAATTCTCGGCCAACCTGTTTGAAGCCTTCACCCTGGCCACGCTGATCTACTTCACCCTGAACATGAGCCTGATGTTGCTGATGCGCATGGTCGAGAAGAAAGTCGCGGTGCCCGGCCTGATCTCCGTGGGGGGTAAATAATGGACTTCGATTTCAGCGGCATCATCCCCGCTATCCCGGGCCTGTGGAACGGCATGGTCATGACCTTGCAGTTGATGGTCATGGGCGTGGTCGGCGGCATCGTGTTGGGGACGATCCTGGCACTGATGCGCCTGTCGTCCAGCAAACTGCTGTCACGTGTGGCTGGCGCTTATGTGAACTACTTCCGCTCGATCCCGCTGCTGCTGGTGATCACCTGGTTCTACCTGGCGGTCCCGTTCGTGCTGCGCTGGATCACCGGCGAAGACACGCCGATTGGTGCGTTCACTTCCTGCGTCGTGGCTTTCATGATGTTCGAAGCTGCGTACTTCTGTGAAATCGTCCGGGCCGGCGTGCAGTCGATCCCCAAAGGCCAGATGGCCGCCGCGCAGGCGATGGGCATGACCTACGGCCAGACCATGCGCCTGATCATCCTGCCCCAGGCGTTCCGCAAGATGACCCCGTTGCTGCTGCAACAGTCGATCATCCTGTTCCAGGACACCTCGCTGGTCTACACCGTGGGCCTGGTGGACTTCCTCAACTCCGCCCGCTCCAACGGCGACCTCAGTGGCCGCTCCACCGAGTTCCTGATTTTCGCCGGTGTCGTCTACTTCATCATCAGCTTTTCCGCCTCGCTGCTGGTCAAGCGTCTGCAAAAAAGGTTCGCCGTATGATCTCTATCAAGAACATCAACAAGTGGTATGGGGACTTCCAGGTGCTGACTGATTGCAGCACCGAGGTCAAAAAAGGCGAAGTGATCGTGGTCTGCGGCCCGTCCGGTTCGGGTAAATCGACCCTGATCAAATGCGTCAATGCGCTGGAGCCGTTCCAGAAAGGCGACATCGTCGTCGACGGTACTTCAATTGCCGACCCAAAGACCAATCTGCCAAAACTGCGTTCGCGCGTGGGCATGGTGTTCCAGCATTTCGAACTGTTCCCGCACCTGACCATCACCGAAAACCTGACCATTGCGCAGATCAAAGTGTTGGGCCGCAGCAAGGAAGAGGCGACCAAGAAAGGTCTGCAGTTGCTTGAGCGCGTCGGCTTGTCCGCACACGCCCACAAATATCCGGGGCAACTGTCCGGTGGTCAGCAACAGCGCGTGGCGATTGCCCGTGCGCTGGCGATGGACCCGATCGTCATGCTGTTCGACGAACCGACCTCGGCGCTCGACCCGGAAATGGTTAACGAAGTACTCGACGTGATGGTGCAACTGGCCCACGAAGGCATGACCATGATGTGCGTGACCCACGAAATGGGCTTCGCCCGTAAAGTGGCCGACCGGGTGATTTTCATGGACGCCGGCAAGATCATCGAAGACTGCCCGAAAGAGGAATTCTTCGGCGACATCAGCGCCCGCTCCGAACGCGCGCAGCACTTCCTCGAGAAAATCCTGCAGCACTAAAACCACCACCGCCGGCCCCTGTAGGAGCTGCCGCAGGCTGCGATCTTTTGACTTTGTTTTTAAAGATCAAAAGATCGCAGCCTACGGCAGCTCCTACAGGGGAATGGCAAGGTCTGTTGTGGTGGTTGACCCAAGGCATCTGTGATGAAATGCGACCCCAATCTCTATCGCGCCGCGCCGCCATCACTTGCCGTGAAGCCCCGTCTGATTCGTCATTTGTTCCTGCCGCCGCTGATCATCACCCTGATGATCGGACTGGGTTTCATCGGCTTCTGGACCAGTGAACATTTCGGCATCCGCAGCCTCGGCGAGAACGGCCAGCGTCAGTTGGAATTGCACGCCCGCGCCGTCGAAAGCGAGATCAGCAAATACACCTATCTGCCCAGCCTGCTGGAACTCGAAACCAGTGTCCCGCAGTTGCTGGCCGACCCGACCCCGGAACACCGGCAAACGGTCAACGCCTACCTTGAAGGCCTGAACCGGCGCAGCCGCAGTCGGGCCATCTACGTGATGGACACCACCGGCCGTGTCATGGCCACCAGCAACTGGCGCGATGTCGACAGTTATCTCGGTGAAGACCTGTCCTTCCGCGCCTACTTTCAGCGCGCCGTGCGTGGCGAACCTGGTCGTTTCTACGGGATCGGCAGCACCAATGGCGAGCCGGGTTACTACCTCGCCCACGGCCTCGAAGAACACGGCAAGATCATTGGCGTCGCCGTGGTCAAGGTGCGCCTGGAAGCCATGGAAGAACGCTGGCAGCGAGCGCGTCTCGAAGCGTTCGTCAGCGATGAAAACGGCATCATCATTCTCTCCAGCGATCCCGCCCGACGGCTCAAGTCAGTCATTCCGCTGAGCGAAGAGACCAAAGAGAAACTCGCCCGCAGCCTGCAGTATTACTGGTTCCCGCTCAATGAACTGCAACCGCTGGCGCGCGAGACGTTGTCTGAGGGTGTGGAGAAACTCACCTTCCCCGCCAACAGCGAACTGCAGTCCGACGAAGACGACATCAGCTATCTGGCGCAAACCCGGCCACTGACCGACACACCGTGGAATTTCACCCTGCTCACGCCGTTGCAGGATCTGCGCCGCGAAGCGATCAACCAGGGCATTCTCGTCGCCGTCGCGTTTGCGCTGGTGGCGTTCCTGCTGATCGCCTGGAACGAGCGGCGCAAGGTCATCGCCACCCGCCTCGCCGCCCGCGAGGCCTTGCAGGAAGCCAACAATCAACTGGAGCGTCGGATTACCGAACGCACCACCGACCTGCGCGCGAGCAACGAGCGTCTGAAGAGTCAGATCCGCGAACGCCGTCAGGCCGAAGAGACCTTACGCCGCGCGCAGGATGAGCTGGTGCAGGCCGGCAAGCTTGCGGCGATCGGCCAGATGTCGACCAGCATCGCCCACGAATTGAACCAGCCACTGGCAGCGATGCGCACGCTGTCCGGCAATACCATTCGCTTTCTGGAGCGCGGCCAACTCGATGTCGCCAGTACCAATCTGAAGACCATCAACGACTTGATCGATCGTATGGGCCGCATCACCGCCAGCCTGCGCTCGTTCGCCCGGCGCGGCGACAATCAGGGCCAGGCCAGCCTCGGCAAAGCTGTCGACGCGGCGCTGCAAGTGCTCGGCGCTCGGGTCGAAAGCGCCGCGTTGCAGGTGCATCGGCAATTCATCGACGTCCAGGTGCAGATCGACCAGACCCGCCTCGAACAGATTCTGGTCAACCTGATCGGCAACGCCCTCGACGCCATGCAGGCGCAACCACAACCTGAACTGTGGCTGGAGGGCGAAGAATTCAACGGCAAGTATCGCCTGCGTGTACGCGACAACGGGCACGGCATCGATGCCGAAGCGCGCAAGCATCTGTTCGAACCGTTCTTTACAACCAAACTTGGCGAACAGGGCCTGGGTCTCGGCTTGACCCTTTCCGCCAGCTTCGCCGCCGCCACCGGCGGGCATCTGGGTGTCGAACACCCGGCCAGCGGTGGTACCACCTTTGCCCTCAGTTTACCGTTGGTAAGCCCTACACCTGCCGAGCCAATATGAACCCCGAACTTAGTGTGCTGATCGTCGAAGACGACCCCCATGTGCTGCTCGGCTGCCAGCAGGCGCTGACGCTGGAAGACATTCCCTGCGTCGGCGTCGGCAGTGCCGAAGAAGCGCTGGAACGGGTCGGCGACAACTTTGCCGGCATCGTCATCAGCGACATTCGCCTGCCAGGCATCGATGGCCTGGAACTGCTGACCCGCCTCAAGCAACGTGATCGCAGCCTGCCGGTGGTATTGATCACCGGCCACGGCGACATTTCCATGGCTGTCGGCGCGATGCAGAAAGGCGCCTACGACTTCATGGAGAAACCGTTCTCGCCGGAACGTCTGGTCGATGTCGCACGGCGAGCGCTGGAGCAACGCAGCCTTGCCCGCGAAGTGTCGTCGCTGCGCCGGCAACTGGCCGAACGCGATTCCCTTGAAGGCCGCATCATCGGTCGCTCACCGGCCATGCAGAACCTGCGCGAACTGATCGCCAACGTCGCCGACACTTCGGCCAACGTATTGATCGAAGGCGAGACCGGCACCGGCAAGGAACTGGTCGCGCGTTGCCTGCACGATTTCAGTCGTCGTCACAGCAAACAGTTCGTCGCGCTGAACTGCGGCGGTCTGCCGGAGAACCTCTTCGAAAGCGAGATTTTCGGCCACGAGGCCAACGCCTTCACCGGCGCGGGCAAACGGCGCATCGGCAAGATCGAACACGCCGACGGCGGCACGCTGTTCCTCGACGAAGTGGAAAGCATGCCGCTGCCGTTGCAGATCAAATTGCTGCGCGTGTTGCAGGAGCGCACTCTCGAACGCCTCGGTTCGAACCAGAGCGTGGCGGTGGATTGCCGGGTGATCGCGGCGACCAAATCCGACCTCGACGAATCGAGCAAGTCCGGCGAATTCCGTAGCGATCTGTACTATCGACTCAACGTGGTGACGCTGGAATTGCCGCCACTGCGCGAGCGCCGCGAAGACATCCTGCAGCTGTTCGAACACTTCACCCAACAGTCGGCCTTGCGTTTTGATCGCGCGCTGCCGGAGCTGGACAACCAGACCCTGTCAAATTTGATGAGCCACGACTGGCCGGGCAACGTGCGTGAACTGCGCAACGTCGCCGAGCGTTTTGCCCTCGGTTTGCCAGCGTTCAAGAAGTCCGGTGCCAGCAGTGGCGCACAGGGCCTGGCATTCGCCGAAGCGGTGGAAGCGTTCGAGCGCAACCTGCTCAACGACGCCTTGCAGCGCAGCGGCGGCAACCTGACCCAGGCGAGTCTCGAGCTGGGCATGGCCAAGACCACGCTGTTCGACAAAGTCAAAAAATACGGCCTGAGCCATTAAGCGAGAACCACGTGGACCTGATTTTCAAAGCCTTGTTGGGCGCAGCGGTGGTGGTGATCATCGCAGCGCTGTCGAAAACCAGAAACTATTACATCGCCGGGCTGATACCGCTGTTTCCGACGTTTGCGCTGATTGCGCATTACATCGTTGGCAAGGGGCGCTCGATTGAAGATCTGAAGACCACGATCGTGTTCGGCATGTGGTCGATCATTCCGTACTTTATCTATCTGGCGACGTTGTACGTGATGGTTGATCGATTGCGGCTTGAAGCGTCACTGGCCGTGGCGGCGGTGGCGTGGTTGATGGCCGCCACTGTTTTGGTGACCGTTTGGGTTCGGCTGCACAGCTGACCCTCACCCCAGCCCTCTCCCAGAGGGAGAGGGGGCCGACCGAGGTGTCGCTCAAGTTACATCGACCTGAAAAACCGAGTCGATTATGGCTTCAGCGAAGCACCCTCAGGTCGGTGTATCACTCCAGCATCCCCCGCTCAGTCCCCTCTCCCTCTGGGAGAGGGCTAGGGTGAGGGGCTTTTGCTCTTCAGTTGACGGTACCGCCCTTGGACTCGGCCATGATCTGCCGAATCGCCCCGACAAATGTCTCCACCGGCTGCCCGCCCGTCACCGCGTACTGACCGTTGAACACCACCGTCGGCACCGAACTCACTCCGCGTTGCAGCCACAGCTGCTCTTCTTCACGCACCTCATCGGCGAACTTGTCCGACGCCAGAATCGTCTCCGCACGCTGGCGATCCAGGCCGACACTCTCGGCGATCTGCACCAGTTGCCGGTGATCCGACGGATTGCCGCCATCGCTGAAATAGGCCTTGAACAACGCCTCTTTCAACGGCAACTGCGCACCTTCAAGCGCCGCCCAATGCAACAAGCGGTGCGCATCGAAAGTGTTGTAGATGCGGCTGTTGCCATCGGTGCGAAAGGCAAATCCAAGCTCGGCACCCCGCGCACGAATCGCCTCGCGATTCTTTTGCGACTGCTCCGGCGTCGAGCCGTATTTTTCCTGGATGTGTTCGGCGATGTTCTGCCCGTCAGTGCTCATTTTCGGATTCAACTCGAACGGCTGGAAACGGATCTCGGCCTGCACTTCGTTGCGCAGAATCTCCAGCGCTTCAAGCAAGCCATACAAGCCGACGACACACCACGGGCAAGAGACGTCGCTGACAAAATCGATCTTCAAAGCAGAACTCATCACACACCTCGCAGGGGAATTCGTGAGGGAAAGTTCGCACGATACACCCTGACGCCCCTGTAGGAGCTGCCGCAGGCTGCGATCTTTTGACTTTGTTTTTCAAGATCAAAAGATCGCAGCCTGCGGCAGCTCCTACACGGGGAATGCGTTCCAATGTGGGAGCGAGCCTGCTCGCGATAAGGCGCCGCAAACCCTGGTTACAGCAGATTCCCGCCCACCACCGGCTCAATCTGCGCCCAGTGCGAAGTGTCTTCACGATGCGCCTGCAAATACGGCAGCACCGCCGCCAGCAACGGCTCTTTGAACGCCTCTTGAAAACGATGCGCCAGACCCGGAATCAGCTTCAACTGACTGCCGCGAATATGCGCCGCCAGATGCACGCCATGCATCACCGGCAGCAATGGATCTGCCGTGCCATGCACCACCAGCGTCGGCACCCGCAACTGATTGAGCAGCGCCACCCGGCTCGGTTCGGCGAGGATCGCCATAATCTGCCGCTTCACGCCCTCAGGATTGAACGCGCGGTCGTAGGACGCCGCCGCCTGTTGCAGCAATGCTTGCCGATCGTCACTGACCGCCGGGCTACCCAGTGCTGCCAACAAATCAGCCTGCTGCTCCAGCGCGGCCTGCCGATTCGGTGCGCCGCGTCGCGACAGCAATTGCACCAGCGCCGCGCTCGGCGCCGGCAACCCTTCGGCGCCGGAAGTGGTCATGATCAGCGTCAGGCTCTCGACTCGCTGCGGCGCCATCGCCGCCATGTGCTGGGCGATCATCCCGCCCATGCTGGCACCCAGCACATGAAATTGCTCGACGTGCAGCGCATCCATCAAACCCAACGCATCGTCGGCCATGTCGGTCAGGCTGTAGGGCGCCGCCACTGGCAGACCAAGTTTGTAGCGCAGCACTTCAAACGTCAGGTTGGCCTCGGCCGGTGCCTGGCGCCAGGTCGACAGACCGACATCGCGGTTGTCGTAGCGGATCACCCGAAAGCCTTGCTGACACAGAGCCACCACGACTTCATCCGGCCAATGGATCAACTGCCCGCCCAGCCCCATCACCAACAGCAACGCAGGATCCGATGCACGGCCGATGCTTTGGTAGGCAATGCTGACTTGTTGCAGATCAACGTGCTCAGTAGGTACATCGACGTCACAACGCGCTGCCGCAAATACCGGCGCCGCGAACAACAGCGCGACCACCAAGGCCGCGATTGCTGAAAAACCTTTATGCATGGAAAACACCGAAACGCAGAACCCCAGTAGAGCGCGAGTCTGATGAAGTTCGTTCAAGCGCGCTGCCACAGTTGCGTGACAGTTTGATGAAGATCGCCGAGCGGTTGCGGCAGTCGACTGATACGGCAATACCGCTCGTCGAAAACGCTGTTGCACCTGTTAGTTCTGTCAGTAGGCAGTCAGCCTCCAGCGGTATTCAATCAGGCAAAGGAATGCACCATCCTGTTCAGGAGGACCGGTGCGCCAGAATCCACGATGGAGCAATTGTCATGACCGAACTGTCCAAAAATGCCAATGCCGCGACGCAGCTACTGGTTTTTTCCTCGGATCCGAACCCATTACGAGTGCTGGCGCAATATCCACCATTCATCGTCGGATACAAAAGTTTGCCGAGTAACGTTGCAGGCATTAATCGCAACATGGTGAACAGTGACCGCCGCGGCTTGTTGGGCTACATTTTTCCTTACATGAACATGGAGGCGACGGATAAAATCCGCCTGTTTCTGAAGGAAGACGCGCGACCGATACCACTGGGCGATATTTTCGCGGTGGGCGATTACGTCAATCAGCCAGTTCCCTTTCACCTTCCGGCCGAAATACTGCAGCGCGAATTTGCCCAGCCAGTACCGGTTCCGCAAGTCCGACAGCTGTACTACGAGGTTGAACGCTTGAGCGGAAACCAGGAGACCTCGCCGTCCCTGCCGCTGCTGTACAAACCTTTCGGCCCGGGCGAAGAGGATAACCGTCTCGACTTGCCCAACAATCAAGGGCTGGCCCTACCGATCCCATCCGAAACGGTCATCGATAAAAATGTGCTCGACAAGGGGATGTACGTCACGGTGCGGCAGTACCAATATCAGGCAGTCGGCGATCTGGTTTACCTGATGTTCGGCCCTCGTCAATTGAGCCAGACCGTCACCCGCATTGGCGACCTGCTGTTCGAATTGACGCCTGCCTTGCTGAGCAGCCTGCCCAACACGAACAAAGTGGTAATCGCCTACGAAATCGTCGACATCGTCGAAAATGACAGCGGTTGGTCATCGCCCGTTGTCCTCGACCTCAAGCCCACAGAAATGCTGCTGACCGCGCCTGTCATCGATGAAGCTTCCCCGGGCAACCCGGATGATCTCAGACACGATCAATTGAGCGGCGCGACAGCCACGGTACTGCTGAACGAACAGTTCGCTGACGGTGACCTTGTGACGCTCAAGATGGTGTTGAACACGGCCGCCGGGGACAGGCTCGAACGAATCACCGAGATCAATGTGAACAGAAATACCCGCTCTTTGAGCGTCGATCTGGAGAACGGCTTCGTCCGGAACGGTATACGCGGGAGTCTGACACTCAGCTATACCCGGCAAAGAGCAGCAACGCTCAGCTCTTCAAAATCCTATATCGCGACCATCAGCGGCATTAGCCTGCCCGCCGCCGCGCCGACCATCGATGAGCAGCAGGATGGAAAGCTGCCCGCCGATACCTCGCTGGCTCACATACGCATCCCCACCTATTGGCCGTTGGTCAATAACGCCACCGTGCAGTTGTACTGGCAGGTCGTAGGGAGCGACGGGGTTACCCATTTGTATATTTTCGCGCAAATCATCGTTGATGCCTCCCAGCCGGTGGTCTTTACCGTACCTGCCGAATATATCGGGCGATTTGAAAGCAGTGCGCTGACCACGCTCTACAAGATCGAAAATCCCGGCACCCCGGTGGTGCAGTCAGAGTCACTGTCGATCACCATTGGCGCCGCCGCCCAGCTACCGGCACCCGAGCTGTTACAAGCGTTACCCGGCAATCGCGTGCAACCACTGGACACGCGCGAAGCCGCTACCGTGCGCGTTCATGATCCGGCAATGAACTCGAGCAAGCGCTATACCCTTACCGTCACCGGTCGCCCCGGGTTTGGCAGTCCGGTGCTCAGCCCACAGCAAGGTAACAGCAGCGGCGAAATACTGTTCAATCTGCCGGCGACCGCCATTCCAGCGAACATCGCTACCGACGTCACATTTTCCTGCAGCGTAAGTGAAAGCGGCAAACCCGATCGGCGTTCCGGTCTGCGTCGCTACCGAGTACTCGACGTAGCCAATCCGCAAATCAACTATCCGCGTATGAATATCAAAGAAGCGACGGACGACAAAGTACTCAACCTCAACAGCTTCAGCGGCGACGCGCACTGGTCACTGCCAGCTTATCTGTTCATTGCTGTCGGCACGCAACTTCGCGTAGCACTGAGCGGCAATGAATCCAGCCATGTCATCTTACTGTTTGACGGTACGATTACCGCGGACCACGTTCGCAACGGGCTGGCAGGCACGATCAATCGGGAGCAGCTGAAACTGTTCACAGACGGAAGTCAGGTATTCGGACTTTCGATCGCCAACTTCAGCGACCGTGCAGGCGTTGACGCGTTCTTTCCCATGCTCGAATTGACGATCAAAACGCAAAGTCTTGTCCGTCCGGCGATTACCCAGTTGATCGACAACAATGGCGCCATCACCGGGCAGGTGGTCAATGGTGGCAGCTGCGACGATCCCACTCCACAGCTGATCGGCACAGGATCGCCGAACAGTAGCGTACTCATTTACCGAAACGACATCGAATTGCTCAGCGTTCCCGTCGGCCCTGACGGGATCTGGCGAATGAACATCGATGTCGGCTTCGGCACACATGCGCTGACGGCCAAAACGCCGGGTGGCGGTCAAACGTCCAATACCTGGACCGTTACCATCAAGGCGGATCTGGATGACAGGGCATTGGGCGCCGATCCACAGAACAAATGGATCGTCGGCAATGCGGCAATGCCCGACGGCTACTTCCAACAGAACATGTGGGGATTCATATTCCTCACGCACACCAGCAGCGCGGTCAACCATGCCGGTATTCTCTTGTACAAGGAACTGGCGGTGACCCCGGGAACGACCTACCGCTTTTGCGCCGAGCTCTTCAACTGGAGCGCAACCGGCCTTTACGACCCATCGATGGATCTGGCCATCATGGATAATACCTTGCGGCAGACCGGGCCTTTTACGCCATTGAGAGACAGCACGCCCTATCTGCTGCAGATGCAATTCACTGCGGTGACGAGCAAGGCTACCTTTTACATTCGCAGCCTGCGGAACTTGACCAATGGCAACGACATGGCCATACGCAACATCCGCGTACAACAATTGAGCAATGGAACGGGCAGATAAACGCCTCAGGGACGCGGTTTCGCTCAATGCGATAACTATGTACCGCACTCGTCCTCGCGCGCTGCTCTCTAATGGCTTGAAAACCGGCCAGGTCCGGTCTTTCAAGCCCTTGGAGTTCTGTTGTCATGTCCAACCTTCCCCCGCCCGCACCGGTCGACTTCGGCCTCGGGCTTTCACTGCCTGAGAGCCTCGACCAAAACCTCCACCTGAGCACTGCCGCGCGCTTGCGCGACTGTCACCGCCAATGGCTTGAGCTCATGGCTCAATTACCGTTGACCGGCGAGCGCGACTGGAGCGCTCGCGCGACCGGTACGCCACGTTCACGCCGTGAGCAGGCGCTGCACATCTATCGCCAGCACTTTGAGGCAGCCTGCCAATTCGCACTTGCCACCGGGTCCATCAGCACCGGGCAATCGGAGACACTGCTGGGACTCATTGATCCGGCAGCCACCGCAGTGAGCAACGTGCATGTCGTGCAACCACGGCTCAAGCGTGCCGATGACAGCCATGTCCTGCTGCCGGGCGCGTTGCTGATTCGTCTGGACGGCGAGTTGTCCGCCACTCATTTTTTGTATCTGCCTTCACACTCGCCAGCGTTGAGCCTGTTCAAGCACCAGGCTGAACTTCAGCACTGGTTGATCGAGCACTGCCGTAAAAGCACTCGGCAACCCCGGCTGGAGAAGGTCACGCTGGCGCAAGAGGTGCTCGGCCTGGACCCGCTCAAGCTTAATCTCGAGCCGCTGTACAATCTGCCGGGCGATAAACACCCGGCGCCAGCATGGCTCGACATCCAGGACCTGATCAGCGCGCCCTCCGCATTCTTGACCGCCGCTACGGACACCGACGGCGAACCCGCCCCGTTCGGGTTGTTAAACCCCGACATTCCCTTCAACCAGCGCAGCCAGGCATTGGCCCTTGAACAGAAAGCCCTCGAACAGTTACTCGGCGATGCCGTGGCTGCCAGCCTGAACACCCCGCAGCGGCAGAAACTGACGCAACAGTTCGACGCCTTGAGCGAGGCGCAAAACGCCAGCCATAACGCGGCTTCAGCGCTGCTCGAGCACCGCGCTCCGCTGAAAATGCTCGAACTGCGTCACGCCACCAATGCCCATTACCACTCCCTGCATCAGGCCCGCTTGCGCGGCTTGCGCGCCGAGGTCGAACTGCAACTGACGCTCAATCAGCTCTCCGTCGATGAGCACCGGCGAATCATTGCCTTGCTGGACGCGCCCGAGCAGACACTGAGTTCCCCGGAAACGGTAATTGCCCGTGTGACTCTGTCGGCAATGGCAGATGACCACTCGAAGGTTGAGGATCTAACCGGTGTCCTGGTCATCGCCGCACCCTGGGCGCTGGAGCCGGATGCCACTGAAAGCCTGTTGCTCTACTGGCCCGGGCAGTTCGGCGGACTGCAGCGGTTCAGTTCTCGCCAGGCGCTGGAACAAAAGCTGTTCAAGCACTCGGCCAATGACCAGAAATCACTGTTGCAACTGACGCCGGTAATCGGCAATCCGTTCGTTTGGGTACTTGAACAGCAGTTGTATCAATGCGAGCAGCAGGCAGCGACCGTCATCAGTGACAATCCACTGCCCTCCCATGCCAGAGAACGGGCGGCCGCGATGGAACAACTGCGCGAACAACATCTCACACGTCTGACCGTGCCCTCGTCCCAGGCACGCGAACTGGCATTCGCCTATCGTCTCGAACAGGAACGCACCGCTGCCCTGGCCGGGAACCTGCCGGCCTGGCTGGACAAACTGGAGAATGCACAAGTTACGCGCATCAAAACGTTGATCCGTGACTACCTCCACGCCATGCAGCGCTCCCATGCGTTGCTCGAACGCGATCTTCCAGCGCGATCTGCCTTCGGCAAAAAACGCATTGACGCTCGACTGCGCAAGGATTTCTCGCTCAAGCGAAGCGTGACCGTGACGCTGGATTTGCCCGACAGCACCGCCTGGCAGAAAACCCTGATCGACGGCGCAGCGCCCGGCACACCGCAACGCAACACTCTGGTAGGGAGTCTTCGGCGCAGCGAAATGCTGCTCGATGAACTGGCGCAAGACAACATAGACCAGGCGATGTGGTGGCGGCTGTCATTCCTGCGGGTCAAGGTCAGCGCCGAAGATGAGCAGGATCGAAAAGCGGTGGAAAGCGGATTGACTCCGGCTTATTTGCGCAAGTCATTAACGGATCTGGACCTAGCCGGAAATTATGAATCTCTTGTCCGTCAGGCCTTTCTGGGAGCGCCCGACGAATCAGCGTTCGACCTGGCGTATCGGCGCGAATGCCTTAGTGAGCCGTTGAGGCTGATGCTCAAGCTGCAAGGCGAGTTCGCCGTACTGCAACGGCATATCGACAGTGCCGGACACGCGTTGCTGAAGATTGCCATCGATGCCTCGACGCGGGAGGCGTATACCGTCAACGGCAAACGTATCGTGCTGTTGCCTGCACATCTGACCGTCGGCGGCACGGACACCGCCCATCAGGGACCGAGCACCCTGGCCGGGGTGACGTTTATCGTCGAACAGGTCAGCGGTTTGACGCTGCTGTATTTGCCGGACAGCACCGACGGCGTTTTCCTGCGCCAGTACGCCACGCTGGAAGAGGCACGTCTGGATCTGTTCAAACGTTGCGTAGACGCGAGCATGGTCAACTACTTGGCCGGGCGCACCTTGAGCGGCGATTTTGCCACCCATGTCAGCCGGATCAATGAGGCGCAACTGCGCAATTTCCACGCGCTGATCGGCACCGGGCTGGCCTGGCCAACCTCGACGTCACTGGCCACGCACCTGCTCGATGTGCACATGGGCCGAGTGCTGGAAGCTCATCGCAGCAGTTCTCGCTCCAATGACGCTTTGTATCTGGAAACATGCGCACTGAAGTCCGGCACGCTGTTCAACTACCTGAAAATGGCTGTGGGCATGCTGCCATTCATCGGCGCTTCGGTCGCCCTGTATGACGCTTGGAACAGCGCCAATCTGGCGGTTGCGGCGTTTCTGCGCGGAGACATCGGGCACGGTCTGGCGGAAGTCGAATCGGTGTTGTTGTCCCTGATCGATGCCGCCATGGATATTCTTCCAGGCACGGTCTCGGTACCCGCCGCCGTTCGCCTGATACCCCGCCAGCGCCGCGTGACAGCATTGACAACAAAGTCCGGTGCCATGCCGACCTCATGGCAATGGGCGCGCCAGTCACTCGATCGTTTCAAGGGCTACGAGTATGAGTTCGAGATTTCCCTGACGGGTCTGCGAACCGATAGCCACGGCATTTATCGCAATGTCTATCGCCATCCCGATGGGGACTTCATGGTGCGTCAGGGTCGCATCTACCGCATTGAGTTGCACGACACCCCGCGCGGCTGGAGGCTCTATGGCACGTGGGCGCGCTCCTATAAACAGCCGATCGCCCTTGATGAGGCCGGTCAATGGAACACCCATTACGCCGTGCATGGCACGTTGATGGACGGCGGCGGTGCCGGCGGTGGCGCGGCCATCGGGCATTTGGCCAATGGCCTCGACCCGCTCTGGCCCGAATCCATCCGTCAGTGGTTGCCGCGCTGGTGGACCGATCGCCAACTGCGCAGGCAACTGACCCTGACCAACACTGCCGATGCCTGTATCCGGCGCCTTGATAGCCAGACGCGAAGCTCCAACCAACTTCTGGAGCGTTACAACCAACTGTCCATTACCGAGCGAAAAACTCTGGAAGCGACGGTCGACGCAGCCTGTATCAACGATATCGAACTGGCTCAGGAGCTATACCAGAATGTTGCCGAACTAATGCCGCTGAGTCATGGTGGAAAACGCCAGCTCCTCAAAGACATTCAAAGTCGCTGCGCATGGATGCAGGTTGATCGGTCATTGCAGCGCGAGACCATTTCCCGCCAACGCCTGCTTGAGCATCTGGACAATGTCGATGAACTCGTGGCGCAGTCTGATGCGACGCCCGTCGATAACACTCCAGCCCATGTCAGCCTCATGGCACAACGCAAGATTGTGCGCAAAAACTTCCTCAAGGAGTTCGATCACCAGCACGGGCTCATCGAACAGGCCAATCTGTGGAATAGCCGCATCACCAACAAGACGCATAAAGCCAAAATGACGGCGGAACTCGCGCCGCTCAACCTGAGGTTTGGCGAAACCACGCACTATTACCTCAGAACCGCGCACCTTCTGGAGATCATTACCCACTACGAGGCGGTCGCCGACCTGTCCTGGGTCTACTTTCACGTGCAACTCAAAGAAGCCCGGGGCAAGGTCGGACGTGCGCTGCTGACGCAACATCATTTACCTCAAGTTCATGCCAGCCTTGCCCAACGCAACCGTGTGATCGAGGACTGCCTGGAAATCTACGCCGGCTTTCGCCGTCAGTTGAACGCCTGGACGCTGGGTTATCCGCAGCACCTGGATCTCGAGCAGGTCAAGGCGTTTCTCGACGGTCTGACCCAGGTTGAACAGCATGCCCGTCAAGCGATCAAGCAACGTCCCGCGATCAAACCCAAAGAAGCGGGCGGCAAGCAGTTGTTTGAAACCGAGGACAACCAATTGCTGATCGGTATCGAAAGTATTGATGCCGGGACCCGGCAAAAGCGGTTCACCATCGCAGGACTCGACGGTTACCGGGAAACCTGGCTGCCGCGTTCGAGCGGCAAGTACCATCTGGACGCGCAACCCGCGGCCTCTGCTCAATCCTTGCCAACCAACGTACAACCCCTGCTGAGCGAAGCCCGCAAGCGTCTCGCCGCCTTACCCGCCTATAACAGCAAAGTCACCGGTTACGCGCGCCAGGACATGCTGCCAATCGATCTGGAACACATGCTCGGCAGTGAATCGACAGAACTGAGTACCCGTGCGAACGCCATCGCGCGGCTTTCGCCAGACGAGCCGCTGGTCGTGCAATTGCAGGACAAGGCTCAGGAGTTGGTAAGCCTCGGCCGTACGTTGCGCATCGACCAGTCACTGCGCAGCAGAACACCTACCGAGGGATATCTGGACTATCTGCTGCAACAGAAAAAAGTCGATATCCGCAAGGAAGGCGCACTGCGCGCACTGGGCAAACGAGTCGACGGGCGCAAAGACTTTCTCCAGGAGTACGAGGTGCGCGATCTGACCGCTAATCCGCCACGCGCGCTCTGGTATGCGCACTTTCACTACACGTCGGACAAAGTACCTTTCGAGGACTTCGTCAAAGCCCACTTGAAACTGCCCGAGCAGCGCAACCTTGGTCTGCAATGGCAGCAGGCGCAGGCAGCAAGTGGCGCGCAGGTCGAGGCGATCTGGCGTGGCGATGTCGGTAGAGCGCTGGGCATTCGGCACTTTTCAAAGCTGTAGGTAAAAGCGGCGGAGCATCGCCGGTGCTCCGCCGACATACCCCCCGGACACGAAGAAAGGCATGCTGGTCGACAGCTTCACCAACATGAGACAAACTCACCGCAATCACTCTTATCACAAATTTGTTTCATGGAGCCTGCAGTGCTTGAAATCCGTCATCTGAAAACCCTGCACGCCCTGCGCGAAGCCGAAAGCCTGGTCGACGCCGCCGACCGTCTGCACCTGACCCAATCGGCCCTGTCCCACCAGTTCAAGGAACTGGAGGAACGCATGGGCATGCCCTTGTTCGTACGTAAAACCAAACCGGTGCGTTTCACCAGCGCCGGGTTGCGTTTGCTGCAACTGGCTGACGCGACACTGCCGCTGCTGCGCGCCGCCGAACGTGACATCAGCCGGCTGGCGGGTGGCACTGCCGGGCGTCTGCACATGGCCATCGAATGCCACAGCTGCTTTCAGTGGCTGATGCCGACCATCGACCAGTTCCGCGACGCGTGGCCGGAAGTCGAACTCGATCTGGCCTCGGGGTTTTCCTTCGCGCCGCTACCGGCACTCGCCCGTGGCGATCTCGATCTAGTGGTGACTTCCGATCCGCTGGAAATCGCCGGCATCACCTACGTGCCGCTGTTCACCTACGAAGCCATGCTCGCAGTGGCCAATCAACATGCATTGGCGAGCAAACCGTATATCGTCCCCGAAGACCTGCTCAGCGAAACCCTGATCACCTACCCGGTAGAACGCGATCGCCTGGACATCTTCACCCGTTTCCTTGAACCGGCCGACATCGAGCCTGCACAGGTACGCACTTCCGAGCTGACGGTGATGATGATGCAACTGGTTGCCAGCGGCCGTGGCGTCTGCGGCATGCCGCACTGGGCGCTGCATGAGTACAGCTCGCGTGGTTACGTAAAGGCCAAGCGCCTCGGCGAGAAAGGCCTGTTTGCCACCCTGTACGCGGCGATTCGTGCGGACATGCTCGATGCGCCGTACATGCGCGATTTCCTCCTGACCGCCAAGGACACCTCGTTCTCGACCCTGGACGGTGTCAGCGCGGTTCGCTGAGTGTCAAAAATGTTCACTGCAGGTGCTGAATGACCATTGGTCTTGAAACCACCCTCACCTGTCAGGTCTGACAGGTGACACACCGCTGCTATCGCGCTCTGATGGTGCCTGCCCCGAACCGGTTCCGGCACCCTTGGCCCGAGGATAGAAGATGAACAGCACGCTCCATTCATCGCAGGCGAACGAAGCGCTGGCGCTTCTGCCCATGTTCATTCCGGGATGGAGGACGCCCGTGCTGCCGGCTGGAACCCATCACGGCGGCATTCCCCTTAGCATTCATTCGCCGTCCAGCAGCCTGTACATGGTGATTGATCCGCTGACGACGCTTGCGACCACACTGGCCATCGGCGACTCCGTGGAATTGTGGGCCAACGGCAAGCAAACCTCGGTGATCAAGAACATCAGGAAAGGCGAAGAGAACGACCGGATAGAAATGGAATTGCCTTGGGGATGGCTGGTGGATGGCGCCAATACGCTGTTTTACCGGGTGACCCGGCCCAGCGGAAACCACAACGACTCGACCCCGGTGCTGAACGTGCTGTTCCATTACCCGGCTTGCGAAATCACCGTCAGCCATCCGCCCAGTGTCAGCCTGACACAGCTGCCCACATTCACTTTTACCCGCAGTTACCCGCGCCAATATGACGACGTGAGACTGACGGTCGGGACCTGGAGCAAAACAATCCCCTATGTTTTTCCAGCCAATCCGATCACGTACACCCTGACCGCGGCTGAACTCAAGGAGATCGGTGACGGCACGCATCAAGTAAATGCCCGGATCGTCGATCAATTGGGCAACAGCCAGGTGTCGGCGACGGGTTCTATCGTCATCAACACAAAACCGCGGGAATGGGAGGATCACTACACGTCGCTGGCCGATGCCGCCTATAACGGCTGGATCACCCATACCGGCGCGCGCTCCGGCTCTATCCGCCAGTTCCCCATGAGCAATCAATGGGTGACCGCGTTTTTCAACTTCACCGACGTCGGCGCCCCGACCGGTTTTGCCGGGGCGGTGCTCTATCGCGACTTCTCGTTCATCCCCGGACAGTACCGATTCACGTTTGAAGGCACCCATGTTGCCGACAGCCCAGATCCGCACTTGATCAACCCCATCCTGTGCGCAGCGACCAGTCTGGCGACGGCGCCTGGTGACCGCCGTGAAGTGCCCAAGAATGGCATCTGGTACCTTTTTCTGAATGCCTTCACCATCACCGAACGACAGGTGGCACGCCTGTACATCACCAATTCCCAGGATGGCAGCCACGGCAACGACTTCGGTATACGGAACATAAAAGTCGTGCGATTGAACACTGAAGCAGGCGGCGTCATGAGCGCGCCCGAGGCCGATCCCGAACTGCCGGTTTATACCGGACCATTGCCTGACCTTGAATACCCTTGATCAACAGCCGGACAAGGGCAGATCGATTGGTTCGTCCCTGTTCTGTTGCATGCTGACCTCGCGCCACATGTGGATCTTGTCGAAATAGTCTTCGCCCACCCTCACGGCCAAAGGCTCCAGACCAAACTGAATAAACCCGCAGCGCTGATAGAGGTTGAAGGCGGCCTCATTGCCGGCGGTGACCGTCAATTGAATGAGTTTCAAGGCAGGATGCTTCTGCGCTTCGGCGAGTGCCGCCTGGACCAGTTCGAATCCCAGGCCATGCTCGCGGAAGTCGGCCGAGACGTACATGCCGAACAAGGTGGCTTTATGTCGGGCTTTCTCGCGCGGCTCAAAGGCAAGGCCGACGATACCGGCCAGCGTGCCACCTTCAAAAGCGCCAAGCACCACGTCAAGCTTGCTGGTCAGGCGCCCTTCCCACCAGCTCAACGGCATCGCCGCGCGCTCGCGCACGCTGGAAGTGAACGCCTGCGGGTGGCGATCGTAAGCTTCGAGCATCAATTCTCGATAAGCCAGCGCATGACTGGCGTCCAGCCGTTCGATCCACATGTTCACGCCGTCCTGCGTTGCTCAAGCATCAGCCGCACGGCCAGTGCGCCCAGCACGAACCCCATGAAATAACGCTGTACCGCCAGCCACGTCGGATAGCGTACGAACCAGGAGGCAATGCCTGCCGCAAACACTGCGATCAACAGGTTGACGCAGAAACTGACACTGATCTGGGTCAGGCCGAGGATGATGCTTTGGGTGAACACCGAGCCGTGTTCAGGGCTGATGAACTGTGGAAACACCGAGAGATAGAACACCGCGATTTTCGGGTTCAGCGCACTGGTGAGAAAGCCCATGGTGATCAGTTTGCGCGACGAGTCCGGTGGCAGTTGTTGCGCTTCGAACGGCGACCGCGCGCCGGGTTTTACCGCTTGCCAGGCCAGCCACAACAGGTAGAGCGCACCGGCCCACTTCAACACTTCATAAGCCACCGGCACCGCGAGGAAAACCGCAGTCAGACCGGCGGCCGCCGCAAACAGATGCACAAAGAACCCCGCCACCACGCCCAACAAGGATGTCACCCCGGCCCGGCGTCCCTGGCAGATCGAACGTGAAATCAGATAGATCATGTTCGGCCCCGGTGTCAGTACCATCAGCAACGCGGCGGCGGCGAAAATCAGCAGGTCTTGAAGCGGGATCATGGCAAAGTCCCTTGCGTGGATGATCAGGCAATTGCTGTGAGCGAATGGCGATAAAACGGCAGGATCAGGTCGCGTGTCAATGGCGCCAGATCAACCGCAGGATCAGTGGCCGGATCGATCCAGATGACCTCTTCGATTTCTGCTGCCGGTGTGACCTCAGCGTCGATGGTCAGCTGGAAGATCTCTGCTTGTACAACGAATCCCGGCTCGTTGGCGGCGGGGGCGGAAAACTGGCCGAGAAACGTCGCTTGCGCCGAATCGATCTGCAAACCCAATTCCTCTTCCAGCTCACGTGCCAGCGCATGCACCGGTAACTCGTGCGCTTCGATCTTGCCGCCCGGCTGCATGAACGCCGTGGTGCCGCGCTTGCGCACCAACAGGGTCTGGCCGTCAGTGTTAAGCAACAGCGCTGCGGCGATGCGAATCAGGGCAGGCGTTTGAGTAGAAAAAGTCGACATGGCAGAGAAAGCCTTTGGCGCAAAAACGGCAAGCATCACATGCCTGCCGTTTGTGCGCAAAGCCGTTGCCGACGATCTCAGGTCGCTTCCTGGAAATCCATTTCCGGCGGCTGGCGACGGAAACCGCCGGTGAGTACCGCCAGATACACCACGCCGATGGCCAGCCAGCTTAGCCCCAGATAGACCGCCAGATGATCGAGGCTGACCATCAGCCACAAATCCGCGACCAGACCGATGAACGGAAAGATCAAAAACAGCACCAGCTCACGCGGGCCCTTTTTCTCGCCAGCGATCCAGTAATGGAAGATCACCGACAGGTTGACCAGGCTGAACGCGAGGAACGCGCCGAAATTGATGAATGAAGTAGAAGTCGTCACATCGAGTTTCAGCGCCAATAGCGCCACCACCGCGCAGAGCAGGATGCTGTTGACCGGCGTGCCGAAACGCGCGTGCAGGGTGCCGAAAAACGACTTCGGTAACACCCCGTCGCGGCCCATGGCGAACAACAGCCGTGAACCGCTGGCCTGGGCGGACAGACCGGAGGCGAATTGGCCGACGATCAGACCGACGAGGAAAATCGACACGAACAGATCACCGCCGATGTTGCGGGCAATCTCGTAAGCCGCCGAGTCGACACTGTCGAACTGGAACGACGGATGCGCGATCTGCACAAAATACGACACGCCGACGAAGATCAATCCGCCGATCAAGGTGATCAACATGATTGCCCGGGGAATGGTGCGGCGCGGATCGCGGGTTTCTTCCGTCAGCGTGCTGACCGCGTCAAAACCGAGGAATGAATAACAGGCAATCGCCGCGCCGCTCATGATCAGTGGCATTTGCATGTCACCGTTGAAGAACGGCTTGATCGACCACAGCGGTGTGCTCGCATCGCCGCCGATGTAGTGCACGCAGAGCGCGACGAACGCGATCAGTACGAGGAACTGCACCAGCATCAACAGGGCGTTGATGCCGTTGGCCAGTTTCAGGCCGACGATGTTGATCGCGCTGGTGATGCCGATGAACGCCAGCACCCAAATCCATTGTGGAATCGAGGGGAACGCCGAAGCCAGGTAAGCAGCGCCGATCAGCCAGATCGCCATGGGCAGAAACAGGTAGTCGAGCAGCACCGCCCAACCGGCGATGAAGCCGAGTTTCGGGCTGATCGCCTTGCGCACGTAGCTGTAAGCCGAGCCGGCGACCGGGAACGCGGCCGCCATGCGCCCGTAGCTCATGGCGGTAAAGAACATTGCCACCAGTGCCGCCAGGTAAGCGGCCGGCACCATGCCAGCGGTGGATTGCGCAAGAATGCCGAAGGTGCCGAGGACAATGATCGGCGTCATGTAGGCGATGCCGAACAGCACCACCGACCCTAATGACAGGGTGCGTTGCAAACGAGCCATGAGCGACTTACTCCGAATTTTATTGGATTTATGGCAGAGCCGAGTTCGGCGAATGTTTCGGGTTTGTTTTGTTGTTCTGGTGTTGCTTGAGTTTTTTGTTCGACTTGAAATCTTCTCCCCCTCACCCCAGCCCTCCCGAAACGTCGGACCGCCCCCAAGGGGTAGAGGGGGAAAGGGAGCAGATCTCCATGGGTTTTCAAATCCTGGGTTCGGCCTTGAATTTGCGCTTTCAAATCCTCAGTTCGACTCGGTATTTCAGGTCGGCGTACCTCGAACAATCAACTCGGTCAGTCCCCTCTCCCCCTGGGAGAGGGTTAGGGTGAGGGCGGCAGTTAACGGTGTGGAATCAACAATTCGCGAACACCATCGCCGCGCTCCACCACCTGCCCCGGCAACTTCAATCGCTGGTCATCGAGATAACGGTAATCCTTGCGCGCAATGGCCAGCTGAGTGAAATCCAGCTCGACGCTGAACTGTCCTTGCTCACGTCCGGCTTCAAACAGCAGCGAACCGAGCGGATCCACCAGCGCACTGCCACCGGCAAACATCAAGCCGTCATCGCCTGCTTCCACGCGGTTGACCATCAGCGCAAACGCCTGGTTTTCCTGGGCGCGGGCCATGATCGCGGTGCGGTGCGTCGGGCCGTACGGGTCCATGTTGCCGTTGGTCACGATCAGCAACTCGACACCCAGTTGCGCCAGGGCACGCGCGGTTTCCGGGAACTCGATGTCGTAGCAGATCAACAGGCCGACGCGCACCCCGTTCCACTCGCAGGTGGCGTAACGGTCGCCGGCCTCGAACACACCGCGATCCGACGCCCACAGATGCGTCTTGCGGTATTTCAGGGCGATGCCTTCAGGCGTGATCAATAACGTGGTGTTGAAGAAGCGCCCGTTGTCGTTCTCGGCCATGCCGATCACCACCGCAATGTTGCGCTCGCGAGCGGCCGCCAGCACCGCACTGACGGTCGGCCCATCGACTGGCTCGGCGGTTTGCGCGACAGTCTCGGCGCTCGGGAAGCCCATCAGGTGGGTTTCCGGGAACACCAGCAATTGTGTGTCGGCAGCACACGCGGCAATCGCCGTCAGCGCGCGTTCGAGGTTGTATGCCGTGCCATTGTCACGGCCCGCCAGTTGGGCGAGTTCGACTTTCATGGGAGTTCCTTGTTATGAGCGTCGGGCGCTGAAAGATTGCCCGGTGGCTGTCTGTGGGCCAGTATGCGCAGCAAGCAGCCGGCCAGGGAATCACGCGGCCGGGGTAACCCGATAGGGGTAGTTGCATGACACTCTCGTTTGACGACATCACTTGGCACCGCGCCGTCGGGCAACTGATCGACGCGCTCGACAAGCCAAATTTCTGGGCGCAACTGGTGCGCCTGCTGGATCAGTACGTGCCGTTCGATAGCTGGGTAGCGTTGCTGTTCAGTGCCGATCAGCACCCGCAAGTCTTTGCCGAATGCCCCGGTGAAGATGGCAGTCCTGACCAGTTGTTTCAGGATTATCTGCGTGGTTTGTATCTGCTCGACCCGTTTTACATTGCCTGCCGCGAGCAATCGCGCACCGGTTTGTATCGCCTGTCGGAGGTTGCCCCGGAGCATTTCGAGCTGACCGAGTATTACCAGCGATACTTTCGTCTGAATGTGGTGGCCGACGAAATCCAGTTCAATTGCCAGCTCGAAGGTGAGCGCACGTTGTGCCTGTCACTGGGCAGCGAAAAGCGTTTCAGCGCTGAGCAGATTGCCCTGCTGTCGTTGATTCAGCCGTGGGTGCTCGGCCTGTTACGCCAGCGGCTACCCTATGAAATCAACGAAACCGTAGCGCTCGCCGCCACACCTGCGCAGCCAGACTGGCGCGTGCAACTGGAAGCGTCGGTGCAGCAACTCAAGGGCGCGCAACTGACCGCCCGGGAACTGGACGTCGGGCGTTTGATGCTCAGCGGTTGCTCCAGTAAAGAGATCGCCCGTAAGCTGGAAATCTCCGTAGAAACCGTGAAAGTCCATAAGAAACACATGTACAGCAAGCTGGGGATCAAATCCCAGTCCGAGCTGTTTTCGATTTTTCTTCAGGCACAAAACGCCTGACACGCTTTCCTGTGTCGATGAATCTCCCTGTGGCGAGGGGATTTATCCCCGTCCGGCTGCGCAGCAGTCGTAAAACCTGTGCATGCGGTCTTTCAGTTGAATCGCCGTGATGGTTTTGGGGCTGCTTCGCAACCCAACGGGGATAAATACCCTCGCCACAAAGGCCCATCCAATAGGTTTGCAATCCATTGAGTCCGAACCAAGGAAACCGTATGAGCCTGTCACTCCTGAGCCGCTACGCCTTCTTTGCCGTCTGCGTGATTTTCACCCTCGCCAGCCTGCCTTTCCTCGAACATGACTGGCTCTGGCCGATCACCGCCGTTACCGGTGTGCTGAGCCTGCTCGGCGTATTCGACCTGATGCAGAGCCCGCACGCAGTGCGACGCAACTACCCGATCCTCGGCAACATCCGCTACCTGGTCGAAGGCATCCGCCCGGAAATTCGCCAGTACCTGCTCGAATCCGACAGCGACGCCCTGCCCTTCTCCCGCGCCCAGCGCTCGCTGGTCTATTCGCGCGCGAAAAACGAAAGCGCCGACAAACCGTTTGGCACGCTGATCGATGTCTACCAGGCCGGTTTCGAATTCATCGGTCACTCGATGCGCCCGGCGCCGCTGAGCGATCCGAACAGTTTCCGCGTCACCGTCGGCGGCCCGCAATGCACACAGCCGTACTCGGCATCGCTGTTCAATATCTCGGCGATGAGCTTCGGCTCGCTCAGCGCCAACGCCATTCGCGCACTCAATCAGGGGGCGAAACTCGGCAACTTCGCCCACGACACTGGCGAAGGCAGCATCAGCCCGTATCATCGCGAACACGGTGGCGACCTGACCTGGGAACTGGGCAGCGGTTACTTCGGTTGCCGTAGCAGCGACGGCCGTTTCGACCCGGAACGCTTCGCCACCCAGGCGCAGGATCCACAAGTGCGGATGATCGAAATCAAGATGAGCCAAGGCGCCAAACCCGGCCACGGCGGCATCCTGCCCAAGCACAAAGTCACCAAAGAAATCGCTGAAACACGCGGCATCATGATGGGCGAAGACTGCGTGTCGCCCTCACGTCACAGCGCGTTTTCCACGCCGATCGAGATGATGCATTTCATCCAGCAACTGCGCGAACTGTCCGGCGGCAAACCGGTGGGTTTCAAGTTCTGCCTCGGCCATCCGTGGGAGTTCATGGGCATCGCCAAAGCCATGCTGGAAACCGGCATCCTTCCGGACTTCATTGTCGTCGACGGCAAGGAAGGCGGCACCGGCGCCGCTCCGGTGGAGTTCACCGACCACATCGGTGTACCGATGCGCGAAGGCCTGCTGTTCGTGCATAACACTCTGGTCGGCCTGAACCTGCGCGACAAGATCAAACTCGGCGCCAGCGGCAAGATCGTCAGCGCCTTCGACATCGCCAGCGTGCTGGCCATCGGCGCCGACTGGGCCAACTCCGCGCGCGGTTTCATGTTCGCCATCGGCTGCATTCAGTCGCAGTCTTGCCACACCAACAAATGCCCGACCGGCGTCGCCACCCAGGACGCCTTGCGCCAACGTGCCCTGGTCGTGCCGGACAAGGCGCAACGCGTCTTCAACTTCCATCGCAGCACCCTCAAGGCGCTGGCGGAAATGCTCGCCGCCGCAGGCCTTGAACATCCATCGCAACTGTCGGCCAAGCACCTGGTGCGACGCATGTCGGCGACCGAGATCAAACTGTTCTCGCAGCTGCATGTGTTCCTCAAACCCGGTGAGTTGCTCACTGGCGAGGTGAATGGCGAGTTCTATTCGCGGATGTGGCAGATGGCGCGGGCGGACAGTTTTGAGCCGAATGATCTGGTGACGGCATAGAAGCAACTGACGTGCTGGCCTCCCCTGGGGCCAGCACTGCGTCTGAACTGAACAGATACGCGAAAACATTCCCGCCGTTGAATACAAACGAAGGAGCACGGTCCTTTGCAAATAGCGGTCGGGCTTGCGACAAAGACTTATCGGTTACCCACCACACCCTCTGGCTACGACAATCCAGCGCCGTCACGCCGTCGATGTAGGCGCTCTTGGCAGGATCATTGATCAGGCTCAAGGCTCCCCGACTTGTAAGTCTCAAGAACTCATCCATCGATGAGCGGATCTCGTATTTTGGCTCAATGCCTGTGGTGTTGTAATAAGCGAAAGGCAAGAACCAGAACACACTGGCGATAATGATCTCGTCCCCCGGACGGGCTTTCTGATTCAACTGCGCCACCAATGAAGCCAGTCCAGTGTTTTGGCGCGCGCCCGTTCCATTCAATCCATCGGTTTGCCGATAGACCATTGTCAGCCCATGCAACTGCGCAGCTACGACAAGCATCAGCGCTATCATCGCCAGGAACGCCCGCCGTGTCCCCCCGGTATCCAACGCTGCGGCAATCATCATCGCCAGCGCGGGTGCCGAAAAAACCAGGTACCGAGGCACAAACAATGGAAGAACCAGGCTGATCAGATAAAGAGCGATCACCGGGACAAAAAAATAGCTGACCAGCAACACACTGAATCGACGCTCGCCGCTCGGTTTCCTAATGATTGTTGCCGCACACAGCAGCATCAGCGCAAACGGCATCACCTGCCAAAGGGAGCGACGCGAATCTCCCAGAACGATGAATTGCCATACCAGCGCCAAGCCATCTTGCAGCGTGACAGGCTGGATCCATTGCAAATTATTGGTGATGGAAAGCTGTTCGATGAGCGGCGGGATCCAGGGCAGATACCAGAACACGATGGCAAGGTTGGCGACTGTCCAATGCCCCCACGGGATCGCAACGGCAGTGTTGGAGGACCGGCTCTGCCACCAGAACAACCAGTGCACCAGCACGCACAGTCCTGCGAAGTAATGGGTATAAAACGCAGCAACCATCAGCAACACGTAAATAAGCGAAAAGCGTTTTTGCTCCGGGGCTCTGATCCAGCACACCAACACCACGGTCGCCGCCATCAGCCAGAACCCGACCAAGGTATACATCCTGGCTTCCTGGCTATAACGCACCGAGATTGGCAAAAAAGCCAACAGCACAGCAGCGATCCACGTCGCTCTGCGTGTGGAGATCAGGCTCATCAACTTGATACTCAGCAGCAACGTGCCGACATCGGCCAGTGCACTCAAGGCTCTAACCGCAAACGGCGATCGCCCCACAACAATATCCAGTAATGCAGTAGCACGTAGTAGAGCGGCGGATGTACATCCAACGCCGTCAACGCCCAGATTCGGGCGGGTGCTTCGCGTGCGAGCAACAGGCTGTAGGCTTCGTCGTACCAGATTGCCGGCACTGCAATGGCGTAGAACCGCACGAATAGCGCAATGAGCAAAACAGCTGCGAGAGCGAGTCGATCAACCTGCTCTGGCGCCAGCGATCGATTTAAAGTCGCAGCCGTCGTCCAGGGCTTCATCCTTTTTGCCCGCGAAACAGTACAAACCTGAAGAAGCCGTACCCCAGCAGCAGATTGATCAGGGTGAACACTGCCACGGTCATCAACCCCGGCAAGTCCCAGGCATCGGCGATCGCGCCAATGCTGAAGCTCAACCCGCCCATCAACAGGATGAACAGCAGATAGCCGAACACCGATGTCCGGCTTTCGAAGGTGTAGAGCATGTTCACGTAGAAAGAGAAGGCTGCCGCCACGCAAAACGCCGCAAAATTGCTCGCCGCCTGCGTCAGCCCGACGGCAGTGCACAGGACAAAAAACAGCTGCCAATGGATCAGTCCATCGGCAATTCCGATCACCGTCAACGCAGAGAATCCTTTCATCGCGGTTCCTTGCCATCGCCGTATTTGACGAAGGGTCACGCTAGGGCATGACGCAAGGTCGGTCTACTGTCATAAATTACAGGTGCGCGGCTGAAAACGATGAGCGGTCGTCGTCCTTCACCACTGCAACAACCTGCCATGCGGCGGTTCTTTCATGACGATGAAGGCGTAATCGCCGATCAGATAAATGCGGTAGTACAGGCTCTCTACTCGCGCTGGATACCCCAAGTAACCGACATGGGTGGCGTTGCGTCGCTCGCGTTCGGCGACCACGTTGGTGATGCCGACAGAGGGCAGGTTTTCCGCGAGCATGTAGTAGTCGACGTTCAGCAGGTAACGCAAAACCGGCAATTGCCTGAACGAGCCCTCGGCACTCGCCAGCCAGCGATCGGAGTAATTGATCGACAGGTAAATACGCTTGGCCTCGCGCAACTCACGATCACCGCCGATATCGTGCCCCAGGCTGTACAGGGCTGCCGTCGCGAAGGTTTTCTGCTGCGTCAACACTCGGCCGTAGGCGAAGGAAAGCGCTAGCGTTGCCAGCAGCGGGATGATCAGCAGCAAAGGCAATCGGCGGTGATGTTGCGCCAATGCAAAATTGGCCAGGTAGAACAGCACAACCAGCAGGACGCCGAAGCCCATCAGCGTCCGCGCGCCTTCGTTGAAATCGCGGAACAGCAGCGTGATGCCGGGTACCAACAGTGCGATCAACGCCAGACACGCGGAAGCTGAAAGCACATGTCGCCATGCTTGTGCTTGCCGTGCCACGCCGACCAGACCGACCAGTGCGCACAGCATCAGCGCCGCGAATATCCAGCTGTAGCCTCCGTGAAACAACAGCGCGAGTTTTTCCAGTATTCGCCCCAGGTTGATCGCGATCTGCAGCAGAGGGTGCGCGCTCCAATCGAGCAAATCGGCTTGCCGTTGATGGGTCATGAACGGGTATGCGGTGATGCCATAGATCATAACGCCGAGGGTCAGTTGCGCCACTTTTCCAGCGAGCATTCGCCAGACGTCAGCACAGGGAGTTCGTTGTTGCACAGCCCTGAGCAACTCCACACAACACAAACCGAGAAATACATTAAGGCTGATCTGATACAGCCCGACGGCCAGTGCAATCAACGCTGCCGGCACCAGCCAGCGCTGCACCCGAGAGGCACCGACAAAGGTGATGGCGTAGATCATCGCCACCAGACTCAGGGCCATGTTCGGGCCGTCGTACTGATAGGAGAGGTTCTGCAGCAGAAAAGGGTTGTACCAGAGCGGCAACGGCACCAGACAAGCGGCCAGGGTCGGTTCACGGAAGTAGTGAAACGTCAGGCGTGTCAGCGCCAGGCTGATGGCCACGGTGGCGAGCAATAACGGCAGGGGAAAGATGTTGGGCGCGGCGCCGGTGAATGTCAGCAGTTGATACAACCAGTCGGCGAACAGACGACCCTGTCCGGCCCAGGCATTACCCGCCGCGAGGGCGCGCCAGTTGTCGTCGATATAGGCGAAGTCGGCAAGGATCAGCGGCAGGACGTAAAGCGCGGTCGCGAGCAGAAAGAACAGCAGCACCTGACGCCGGCCGAGTTCGCGCACGACAAAATCGCTGATCCTCATCGGTGCGCCTCTGTTCACTGCTGCGCGAAGTGATACCGATTTGAACCTGAGAAATTGTTTTGTATCGGTCTTTCAGACCGGTGGTAAATGTCAAAAGATCGCAGCCTGCGGCAGCTCCTGCATTGGGATGCGATTCCCTGTAGGAGCTGCCGCTGGTTGCGATCTTTTGCTTTTCAGGCGTTATGGATCAGGAAGCCGAACCCGTCGCACCGTGCGCAACGTTGGTCGGTTGCAGCTTGAACGCGTAGAACAACACCGTCAGCAGGACCAGGAACGCAGGCCCCACATACAGCGCCACACGGGTGTCCGGGAAGTACGCCATCAGGCCGACCACCAGTACCAGAAATGCCAGCGCAAAGTACGAACTGACCGGGTACAGCCACATCTTGTATTGGAGGCCGGCACGTTCGCTGGCGCTCAGGCCTTTGCGGAATTTCAGTTGTGCCAGCAGGATCATCACCCAGGTCCAGATCGCGCCGAACGTTGCAATCGAGGTGACCCAGACGAAGACTTTTTCCGGCACCAGATAGTTGAGCAGAACGCCCAGCAGCAACGCGGCGATCGACAGCAGTAGCGCACGACGCGGCACACCGTTGTTCGAGGTCTTGGCAAAACCGGCCGGCGCCTGACCGTTTTGCGCGAGGCTGTAAAGCATGCGCCCGGTGCTGAAAATGCCGCCGTTGCACGACGACAGCGCGGCGGTGATCACCACGAAGTTGATGATACCGGCAGCGGTCTTGATGCCCAGACGCTCGAAAGTCATCACGAACGGGCTGCCTTGAGTGCCGATTTCGTTCCACGGATAGATCGACAGAATCACGAACAGCGCGCCGACATAGAACAGCAGAATGCGCCAGAACACCGAGCCGATCGCGTTGGGAATGGTTTTCTGCGGGTTCTTCGCTTCGCCGGCAGTCAGGCCGATCATCTCGACACCGAGGTAGGCGAACATGACCATCTGCAGCGACATCAGCACACCCTGCACGCCGTTGGGCATGAAGCCGCCGTGGGCCCACAGATTGGAAATCCCCAGCGCCACGCCGTCGTTGCCGAAACCGAAGGCGATGATGCCGACGCCACCGATGACCATGGCGATGATGGTGACGATCTTGATCAGAGCGAACCAGAATTCGAACTCACCGAAGGCTTTCACCGCGATCAGGTTGATCGAGCCCATGCTGACCAGCGCCGCGAGGGCCCAGATCCAGCGCGGCACATCGGGGAACCAGATGCCCATGTACACCGCCACTGCGGTGATTTCCGCGACGCAGGTCACCAGCCACAGGAACCAGTAGTTCCAGCCGGTAAGAAAGCCCGCCAACGGGCCGAGGTAATCTTGTGCGTAGCGGCTGAACGAGCCGGCGACCGGATTGTGTACGGCCATCTCGCCGAGGGCGCGCATGATCACCAGGATCGCCAGACCGCCAAGAATGTAGGAAATCATGATCGCCGGCCCGGCCATTTCGATGGCCTTGGCCGAACCTAGAAACAGACCGACACCGATACAGGCGCCGAGCGCCATCAGGCGAATATGCCGTTCGCCGAGTTCGCGTTTGAGCGGACCGCCCTGAGCGGTTTCGCCGTGAGGCAGGTGATTGCCGACTGGCATGGGGGTGCAACCTCGTCTTGTTATTGGATATGACCACCGAGTATCGAAGCGTCGGCCGATAAGCCTTGGCTGCCGTGAAACCGCGCCTGCCTCGTGGGCAAACGCGTCTTGTAGGACAAAACCTGCAAGATCAGCGGGGCGTGCAGTATAAAAAGCCTTGGGCAGGAGTTTTCACTCTATAAACCACAACATTCAGCGACAACTCTCGGCAAAAGCCCGGTTTGCGGAGAGGCATTCCCTGCGTTTTGTAGGAATTTTCGCCGCCGAAAAAGGCGCCGAGTATTGCACAGCATTGGTGCACCGTCATGCCCCTGACTTGGCAGTATTTACGGCTGGATAGCTCTAACCCGGTCATTTCCAGGCCTCTACCCATTCACAAGTAAGTGGATTTCCTGTGGCGAGGGGATTTATCCCCGTTCGGCTGCGCAGCAGTCGCAAAACCTGCAAATGCATTCTTACAGAAGGATTGAGGTGTCTGGATTTGGGGCTGCTTCGCGGCCCAACGGGGATAAATCCCCTCGCCACAGGTCCCTCACTCATTTCAGAAACTTCCTTCAGCATTGCAGATCCGAGTCGGACGACCTGGCACTAGTCTTGATGCGTGATCAATCAATGCAAGGAAGCAATATGACCGTCCAACCCAACTCTCATCGCCTGCGCCAAGGCCGATTCTCCGAACCCGGCCGCGCCTACTTCATCACCTCAGTGATTCACCAGCGCCAACCGGTTTTTGCAGACTGGCAAACAGGCCGATTACTGGTGGCAGAACTTCGCAAGGCGCATGACCAAGGCAAAGTTGAATCCATCGCGTGGGTGGTGATGCCGGATCATTTCCACCGGCTGGTACAGCTGCAAAGCGGCACGCTTGCTGACGTCATTGGCGGAATAAAGGCCCGCTGTACTCAGGCCCTCAATCACAAGACCGGACGCCAAGGCCCATTGTGGCAAAGCGGTTTTCACGACCGTGCAATTCGTGATGATGAGGACTTGCTGCCTTTTGCTCGGTATATCGTGGCCAATCCGCTGCGGGCGGGCTTGGTTGAAAACGTAGGTGATTACCCGCTCTGGGATGCTTGCGGCTATAACCCCCCGCTTGTGGCGAGGGGATTTATCCCCGCTCGGCTGCGCAGCAGTCGTAACCCAGTCAACGCGGTGTATCAGACAAACTGCAGTGACTGGCCTTGGGGTTGCTTCGCAACCCAACGGGGATAAATCCCCTCGCCACAAAATTTCTAAACCTCAATGCCATCGGCCCCACTTCCAGATTTGTTCAGTACTTCCCCACCCTCAACCCTTCACAATTTTTTCACCATCGCCAACCACCGTCTAAGCTTCAGACAAGTCCGATCAATCTGCGTAATGGATCAGTCGACTATGGGCGCTTTGTGGCAAACCGATTCGAGTAAAACCGTGGTTCCGACTGAACGTGTGGATCAAGCGCCTGTCCCCGAAAAACCACGCCGTTCCCGGCATGGCTGGAAGGCTTTCTGGTTGTTGCTGCTGATTATTGCGATCGTGGTAGGACTGGCTGCGTCCAAGGAAATGCGCACCTCGCGCTTCCAGTCTGCCGAAGTCAGCAAATACGCGTCATCGCTCACCTACAAGCTGGAATCAGGCCCGAGTGAAGCGATTCACTACCCCGGCAACGGCCCGTTTGATTTGCGCCTGGGTTACAGCTCTCTCGATGAATTCCTGCCGCGCCTGCTCAAGCGCAATTACGTGATCACCGAGCAAACGCGTTTCTCCCCGGCCCTGCTCAGCTACACAGACAAAGGTCTGTTCGTACCGTATTCGGAAAAAATCCAGGCCGGCCTGACCATCACCGATTGCCGCGCTGCACCGCTGTACAAGTACAACTATCCGCAACAACTGTATTCCAGCTTCGCGGCCATTCCGCCGGTGGTGGTCAGCAGTCTGTTGTTCATTGAAAACCGCTTCCTGCTCGACCCCAAACAGCCCCGCGCCAACCCGGCGGTGGATTGGCCGCGTTTCGGCATGGCCGCGTGGTCACAGGTGGCGAAATTGCTGCACCTGCCCGGTCAATCGGCCGGCGGCAGTACGCTGGCGACGCAACTGGAAAAATACCGCCACTCACCGGACGGCCTGACGGTGTCCGGCGCGGAGAAGATCCGCCAGATGATTTCCGCCAGCGTGCGCGCCTATCAGCCCGGCCCGGAAACTCTTGGTGCACGGCAGAACATCGTTCGCGATTACCTCAACAGCGTGCCTCTGTCGGCGGTGCCGGGGCATGGTGAAGTGCACGGCATGGCCGAAGGCTTGCGGGTCTGGTACGGCAGCGATTTCAATAAGGCCAACGAGCAACTGAACAGCCCGGCCACCGATCCGAAGACCATGGCCGACAAAGGCCTGGCCCTGCGTGAAATGCTCTCGCTGATGATCGCCCAACGTCGTCCGTCGCATTACCTGACCAAGGGCCGCGAAGAGCTCGCCGACCTCACCGACAGCCACTTGCGCCTGCTCAAACAGAACGCTGTGATCGACAGCACCCTGGCCGATGCCGCCCTGGCCAGCAAAGTCACCTACCGAGACTGGCAGACCCAGCCGACGATTCAGCCAATCGAAACCAACAAGGGCATCAGCGTCGCCCGCAGTCGTCTGGCGACCATGCTCAACCGTCCGCTGTACGACCTTGATCGCCTCGATCTGTCGGCCACCAGTACCTTGCAAGGCGACCTGCAAACCCAGGCCACCGAGTACCTGAAAAAACTCGCCGACCCGGCCTTCGCCGCGCAGATCGGCTTGATGGGCGAGCGTCTGCTGACCCCGACCAGCACCACTCAGGTGCGCTATAGCTTCACACTGTTCGAACTGACTCCGGACGGCTCGCGGGTGCGCGTCCAGACCGACAGTACAGATCAGCCGTTCGACATCAACGAAGGCAGCAAGCTGGAACTCGGCTCTACGGCGAAGATGCGGGTGCTGACCACGTACCTGCAAATCATCTCCGAACTGCACGACAAATACGCCGGCATGTCAGTGCCGGAACTGAAGAAAGTCGAAGTCCCCGATCAGGATCGCCTGAGCCAGTGGGTCATCGAATACCTGATGCAGAACAAGGATCGCGACCTGTCGAAAATGCTCGGCGCAGCGCTCGATCGCAAATACTCCGCCAGCCCCGGCGAGGCGTTTTTCACCGGTGGCGGTCTGCATGTGTTCCACAACTTTCGCAAGGAAGACAACGGTCGCATACCGACGTTGCGCGATGCTCTACGGGAATCGATCAACCTGCCGTTCATTCGCCTGATGCGCGATGTGGTGCGCTACGTCACCTACTCCGGCCCCAACAGCAGCGCCGAATTGCTCAAGGATGATCGCGACCCGCGCCGTCAGGAATACCTGGCCAATTTCGCCGACCGCGAAGGCACCTCGTTCCTGCTCAAATTCTGGAAGAAATACAAAAACAAGGACACTCAGGCGCGGCTTGATACGTTCCTCGACAGCATGCGTCCAACGCCGATCCGCATGGCTGCGGTACACCGTTATCTGTTGCCGGATGCCACTCAGGAAGACTTCAACACCTTCGTGCGCGCACACCTCAAAGGCGCCAAGCTGACAGAAAAACTCACCGACGATCGCCTGATCCGCCTTTACGATTCCTATGGCCCCGGTACCTACGACCTGCCCGATCAAGGCTTCATCGCCAAGGTCCACCCACTCGACCTGTGGTTGATGGGCTACTTGCTGCACAACCCCGACGCGACGTTCAGCCAGATCGTCAAGGCCAGTCAGTTCGAGCGTCAGGAAGTCTACAGCTGGCTATTCAAGAGCAAGCACAAGGGCGCCCGTGACAGTCGCATCCGCACCATGCTCGAAATCGAAGCGTTCCTCGAGATTCACCAGCGCTGGCAGAAAGTCGGTTATCCGTTCGACCATCTCGTACCATCGCTGGCGACTGCGATCGGTAGCTCTGGCGATCGCCCTGCGGCATTGGCCGAACTGATTGGCACCATCCTCAACGATGGCGTGCGCATGCCGACGCTGCGTATCGACAGCCTGCATTTTGCCGCCGACACTCCGTACGAAACACGCGTGACCAATGACCCCCACGTGGGCAAACGAGTGATGCCATCGGAAGTCGCCACGGCCATGCGCGAGGCGCTCTCGCAAGTGGTGGACTCGGGGACGGCGAAACGTGTTTCCGGCAGTTTCAAAACCGCCGACGGCACGCCACTGGTCATGGGCGGCAAAACCGGAACCGGCGACAACCGCATCGAAGCCATCGGCTCCGGCGGACGCATCCTCAGCTCGAAATCAATCAACCGCACGGCGACCTTTGTGTTCTACATCGGCAACAACCATTTCGGCACACTGACCGCCTTCGTGCCTGGGCGCTCGGCGGAAAACTTCAAATTTACCTCGGCACTGCCGGTGCAGGTGCTCAAGGGTATGGCGCCGATCCTGTCACCTTACTTGCAACCGGGCACGCACACGATGTGCCAGACGCCGGAGGTCACCGCAGCGCGTTGATGCACAGAGCGCTTCTGGCGTGGCGATAACATTGTATTTTTTGCACCCTGATTTTCGAAGCAAGAAATCCATTTCATTAGCGTAACGAGCGGTTTTTTGCGCTTTTTCAGGCGAGTGTTGTTGCCTAGTCTGATTGTCCCATTCTGATCAAGGACGATCACCTCAATGCCCCTCATTCCCTTGCCTGGGCGACCGCCCGCACCATCAACGCTGGCGCCTGCTGATGCCAGCGTTCATTACGAGACAATCGAAAAAGCCCTTCCAGCCTGGCTGCTGAGCAGTAATGCGGCGCGCATCAAGCAGTTGAAAAATATCCGCGCGCCCCTTGCACCGTGGCATCGAGAGGCTTCAACCCGGGATCACCAACGCCTGAAAAACGACCTGCAACTGGCCTGGAAAAGCCAGAACGGCGTCGATAGCGCACTGAGCAACCTGCAAGACGTCTACGCCTTTGCCAAACCCTTGTTACAGGAGGCGCTTAAGCAGCGCTTTGCTGTCGAGGATGACGTCGAGCACACCTGGCTGCGCTTGTATGCGCCAGTGAATACATCATGGTGGACGCATGACTTCGCTGCCGGAACGAAAAGCCGCACCGTCTCTCTGCTGGATGCTGCGCTGCATAATTTTTCCCGTGACGAAGTCTTCAGCAAGGACTCGGAGTTCATCACTCGCCCTGACGCCAATGGGCGTTTCAGCGTTAAGCCACTTAAACGCAAATTGACCGTCGAACAGTTCAAGTCATTGTGTCGGGAACTGGATCTCGGCGCTCGCTACGAAAAGCATTTGCATGCGTTTCTACTGCCGTCCGATGGCGTTGCAAAGCAGGTTCTACGGCACAAAGTCGTGCTCAGCCAAAAGTCCGCGATGAATGTTGCCGCCCGTATGGCGCTGATTAAAAAAGACCTCACCGAGGATGCCTACCACGTTGTCAAAGGCATGCTGGATGACCGCCGCCACCTGCAATGGAACGGTCAACCGGTCGATTATTACAACCTTGCCCTGATGGACGTGACGTTGACCGGGGTTATCCTCATCATCCCTGATGCCGGCAGCGCGAAAGCGCCTGTCCCGATAATTGCCTACGTTCCCCACGACCCTGAACATCCGTTCAAGCAATACGCCTCGGCGCTCGAATTCATGAGCGAGCTCACCCGGCAATTACGCGACAAGTCCTCGCCGGCAAGCTATCAGACGTTCTTCAGCCAGTTCGTCGATCAGCAACAGCGTGGGCATTTCTTTTCACGTTTGAACGACCGCCTGAGCCGGGTTAAATGGCAACCCGCACCGCCCGGTTCCAACGCACCGAGCTGGCGCGATACACCGGTGGACAACCCCAACCTGCAATTCAGCCTGTTGCGGTTCCGGGATGATCGCGAGACTCGTTTCAACGGTGATCTATGGGGTTATCTGTATCGCCAAAAGCTCAACAAAATCCTTGGTGACGCTGCAGAGATTGCGATTTCGACCGCCTACGCCGATCAAATGGCGCGCTGGGCCTGGTGGGACAATCTGGAGAAACTGCTCTCGGACATTTTCAACGTAGCATTGCTGGTAGTAACACCGTTCGTACCCTTTGTGGGCGAACTGATGCTGGCTTACACCACCTATCAATTGCTTGATGGCGCATTCGAAGGAGTGGTGGATATGGCTGAAGGACACTTTGCCGAGGCGGGTGAGCAAGCGATCGGCGTACTCGAAAGCGTTGTTCAGTTGGGTGCGTTTGCCGCCGGAGCCACCCTCGGTCGTGTCGCCCGGTTCAAGTTGTCGCCGTTCATCGAGGGCATGAAGCCGGTGCAACTGGCGGACGGCCAGACGCGCTTGTGGAATCCTGACCTGACGCCCTATCGCTTGCCCGATCAGGCCCTGCCGACAACCGTAACGCCCGATGCACAAGGGTTGCATTCGGTCGGCGACAAACAGCTGTTGCGGTTAAACGAGCATCTGTTTGAAGTAAAGCAGGATCGGCTTACCGGCCAGCATCGTATTCGCCATCCACAGCGGCCCCGCGCCTACTCGCCTGCTCTCGTGCACAACGCCCGTGGCGCCTGGGTCTGCGAGACGGAAAACCCGCGACAGTGGTCCACTACGCAACTGATGCGCCGGGTCGTCCATGGCACTGAAGGTTCAAGCGATACGCAACTGGAACAGATTCGTCTGTTTACCGGCACCGAAGAGAACACGCTGCGTCGCATGCATGTTGAAAACACTCCGCCTCCGCCCTTGTTGCTCGACACCCTGATACACCTGGGTATGGCGCCAGATGAGGTCGCACCAGCACCGTCGCTACCCGCCCGACAAGTGTTGGTGGATTGTCCGCAACTCACGTCCGTCCTTGCAGAACGTGTCATTACCCAGGCGCGGCCGATGGAGTTGCAGCAGATTGCCCTGCGGCGTCGTTTGCCGCTGCGCTTGAGAACACTGGCGCGCGAGGTGCAATTCGAACTGCAATCGGTCAGGGCCGCCCAGGGCTTGCAACTCGAAACGCTGAGCAACGTTGACAGCGAGCGTCTGATTCTCGGGACCTTGCGCCACTACAGCGACACCTTCGGAGCCCTGCGGATCGAGATCCGTGATGGCGCTTTTGATGGCGAGTTACGCTGCAGCGCCGGTAGCGATTCAGCCGGACAGGTTCGAGTGCTGGTGCGGCTCGCGACAGACCGCTATCAAGTACGCGATGGCGAAAATCGTCCCATCCACGACACGAGTGGTCTGTATGAATCGATCCTTCACGCCATCGACAAGGACGGCGGCAGTGTCCTGGGTTACCGGCCGAGCGAGATCGAACCCTTCAAACAGTGGATTCTCGCCAAGACCACGGCGCCGAGTGAGCGCCGCACGCTGCTCGCCAGCCCACCGATACGCCCGGTGGCTGAATACGACACATTGTTTCTGGTGCGTGGCGCAGGCTTGACCAAAAATGCCGCCACCCTGCAGGAGCGCATCGAGGATCTGCACCCGCATTTCAGCCCGCATGAAGTCAACGTATTTGCTGAAGCCCTGACCGAGCAAGGCGAACCGCTCAAAGCCATTGAAACTCAGGCAAAGGATCTCGATGAGCTGCGCAATATCGTTCATCGCTGGCGTTACCAGCAACCGGAGACCTGGGGGCCGCAGAGTCAGAGTTTTCGCGACGATGGCGGGCTGCATATTTATGAGCGTCTGCTCGACTGTTTCGAACGCATGAATGAGGACCTCGGCAACCGCGCAGATCCCACGTCTTACACCCTCGACCTCTCGCGGGAAATGCTGCCTCTGGACCTGCAGACCTGGTGGGCAAAGCGGCCCGTGCTAAAGAAATTCCTCGACAAAGTCACCGTACTGAAACTCGACAACACACGGTTTGCCACGGACCCGTCCAGCCTGCTCAAAGACTTCCCGCACCTGATCGAGCTCAGTGCCAAAGGTTGTGGACTGACACGTTTGCCGGACCAGATAGGTTCTTCGGTGCGTCGGCTCGAGCGTCTTCGCTTGAGCGATAACCAGATCGTCCTGGATCCCGCCGCCGTCGCACGTCTGCGCAGCCTGACTTATCTGGAAGTGTTGAAACTGGACGACAACCCATTGCACCTGTCGCCCGACCTCACACGCATGCCTCGCCTCAAGGTGATCACACTGAGAAATACCGGGCTGACCGCCTGGCCCGAAGGAACGCTGGCCAAGCCCCGCCCGCGTGGTTTTCTCCTCGACTTGCGCGGCAATCCGCTCGCCCGGTTGCCTGAAGTGATGACGGGATCCGATGCGCAATGGCTGGTGGCACGCACGCGACTCGACGTCGCCGGGCTGTCGGAAATCAACCAGTTGCGCTATCAGGCACACCGTCGCTCGATGGCCCTGCCTCCCGAGCCTCTCATACCGCTTGGTCATGCGCAAAACACCTCGATCGTCTCGACCTACGGCGCCGATTACTGGGGCGACGTTCCAGGCTGGGGCGTAAACCGCGAGACACCTTGGGCCGAACTGGTCGAGGAGCCTGCCGCCCAGCCGTTCATGGCGACCTTGCTCAGTGTCCGGGACTTTGCCGATTACCGCGCCGGGGGGGCCGTTCGCGATCAACTGATGCAACGCGTCTGGCGCATGCTCGACGCCGTGCACGTTGACACTCGTCTGCGGGAAAAACTGTTCACCATGGTGGTCGCACCGGTGGACTGCGCCGATGCCGGAGCGCAGCTGTTCAACCATATGGGCATCAACGTCCTGGCTTTCGAAGCACATGCCTACTCCATCGGTCCGGCAGAACTTGAGCTGAAACTGGTGACACTGGCAAAAGGTGCAGCGCGACTGGAGCATGTCAACGAGATTGCCCGGGCCGACGTCGCGAGCCGTGGCGGCAACCCCGATGACGTTGAAATCTACCTGGCGTATCAGACCGGACTGGCCAAACGCCTCGGTCTGCCCTGGCAGTCCGAAGGCATGCTGTACCGACAGGTGTCCGGCGTCTCGGATGCGATGATTGATCAGGCGTATGACACCGTACTGGCGCTGGGTGAAGGTGACGGCCTGGTAAACGCGATGCTCGAACTCGATTTCTGGACGCAATACCTGAGCGACAAATACCCGGTGCGCAGCGAAAGCAATAAACGTCTGTATCAAACCAGATATGAGCGGCTTGAAAGCCTGCGCGAAACCCAGCGCCAATGGGTTGAGTCCACCTCCGACGACGATCGCGCAACGCTTCGGGAGCAACTCAACGCATTGATCAACGAATTACCGGTGCCGCCGACCGTGATCTTTGACGAAGCCCCCATCAGCGACGCGGTATTCGATCGTTTACTGATCGATCTGGGCGATGACGAAAAGGAGCTCGCGCGACGTTTGACCCGTGAAGCATTGAAGCGCGCCGGACTTTGATTCCGACGTAAAGTCCTGGGTCTGTTCATTGAAACCGGACAGACCTGCGAACTCAGGGCGCCGCCGCATTGAATATCAGGTGCACGTTGCCGTAATAATTTCCCGGCTTGTAGCCACCGGCGGGCACGATCGGCTGAATATCCAGCACGTAACGCCCTCCGGCCCTGGCCTGCTCGGCGGAAAGCACCTGACGCGGCGTCGCATGAGTCAGCACGGAACCGGCAAAGCTGACACGCAAATAGATGTTTTGCTCGTCGCGGCCATTGGACAGGTAGGCTTCACTGTCCAGCCGGGCCTCGATCGCATTGGTGTCGTGCCTGACGTCGAAGTGTTTGCGCACTCCGCCCAAGGTCTTCGTGTCGACATTCCATGGCAAAATCTGCGCGCGATGAATCCAGTCCGTCTCGGCCGGTATGACGTAAAAATCCAGCGTCGGAATATCCACCGACACCTGGAACCGGTGCTCCTCGCGCGCCGCAAATAAAACAGCACTGAACAACATCAGAACGCCCGTGCACAAGGCAATGAACGATTGCTTGATCATCTCAGGTCATCCCGTGATGAGTTGCCGGCGACGCGCAAAGCCTTTTTGCTGTCGCCCTCGACCAGATTGAAGCGATATTCGCGTCCGGGCATCTTGTCGAATTCGAAACTGTTGCCTGCGCGGATGTGGTGTTTGGTCGTCGGTTCGCAGGTGTTTTCGTCCTTCAGCGCACAGTTGCGAAACTCATCGACCACCACCACGGTGTTGCCGTTGTTACGCACTCGATACGTCGTTGGCGCATCTTCGATCACGCTGTCGAATCGGCTGTTTTTCGGGCGCACAAAGAACACCGTGCCGAAACCGGTCATGACGTTGACCCCGGCAGACAAGTTGTTTTTGTATTCGTCACGCTCTTCGGCGGAGACTGCGAATTCATCTTCCTTTTCCGGCACCACGGGAATGAACCGCACACGGAAATAGCGCTCAGTGTCACGCTCGCCCATCAGCAGCAAGCGTGTCCCCTGCATGCCATTGGCCGGTACGATCAGCCGTGCCGGGCTGGCCATGAGGCCATCACGACTGGCCATGTCCGCCTGGTTTCTGACCTCGATTTCCCGCGACGTACCGTCGGCCTCATAGACGATTTCGAGGATGTTGACCTTGACGAATGCGGTGCTGTCACCGCTGTTGAACACCCGTTTCAGGTAAGTGCTTTTGTCGCCATCGAGATAGTCGTACACCGCCCCCACGTTGATCTGCGGCCCGGCTTGCAGACCGAGGGAAAACCCGCTCAACCCCATTAATAACAACAGACGTTTCATCACCTTGCTTCCTTGGTCGTTTAACACAGTGCTGGCTCGACTCACCGATACACAGCCCATCAGATATCCGAATCCCAGATCACCACGACAACACCGGAGTAACTGCCGCCTCGGCCTTCACCGGGCCGCAGCATGTTTGCCATGGAATGCGCAGGCACTTCGAAATGCAGGGTTCCCGGTGCCCGATCCACATAGAAGCCGGGTTTGAAATACAGCTCATTCCCCGCACCTGAGCTCAGTCGCACGCGCCGCACCGGTTGGCCGGAAAGGTCGGTTATGCCATTGGGCAGGCTGACACTGACGAACAGCTCGACCCGCCGGCCATTCTCGGACTCCTCCAGTGCGCATTCGCCATTAACGCCAGGCCCGCAGCCTATTAGCATCTTGAAACGCGACGACGCCGAGATGTTGAAAGTCTGATCGCGGAACAGGTTGACCGGACGCCGCCCGGCCTGCAGCCAGCTTTGCCAGCCACCGGCTGGCACCAGCTGGATTTTCTCGCCACCCGGCGGAATCTCGACCTTGAGGGTGTGCTGTACATCCAGATTGAAGTTCAAGGTCAGAGAAGAACTATTGGGCAACATTACGTCGCCAAAATCGAAATCCGCGTTCGGCCCGACGGTGTACGTCAGCGCGCCGATGTAATTCCCCGAAGACATGCCCAAAGGGTTGGGCGTTTCCAGCTCATAAGCAAAATCCAGGTACCCCAGGCGTACCCACGGAACATCGAACTTGGCCTGCTTGCCACACACACTGCTCGACGGGGTTTTCCAGAAAAACGCGTAAGTGGTCTCGCCGTACCAGCCCACCCCGCTGTACAGACAAGGTGCCGGAGCGTTGACCCAACTCGAGCCCCACAACAGGTTATGAGCGATACGGTAGTCAGCAGCACCGCCGACCAGTTTGATCACGTCATCGGTCACGACCTGGGAACCGACGCCGACGATGCGTACCCTGACCTTTTCCGGCTCACGGGTGGTTTCGTGATAGACCGTCAGCTCCCGCCATTGGGTGGGCGCCTGAAACATCACGCCTTGTCGGGGCGAAGCATGGTTGGCCGGAATGGGCGTGCGGGAATCGAACTGGATCGGCACCTGCAAGCTGAATATTTCGTTCTGCTCGCACTGCGCCGGATCGTAAGTGCAGTAACCGCTGGAGGGCGTGGTGTTGTGGAATTTGTTGCGGTGTGGATAGGACGAGTCGGGCCTGAACTCGGCGGTAATCGAAACCTGTTCGGCGTAGACCGGAAAAGCGATCACGGCCAACGCAATGACTGGCAGCCAACGACGGGGTGTAGCTGAGTGTGCGACGTTCATGTCTGTAAAACCTCCTGAAGCGGGTCGATATCAACCCGCGGTCTCTGCCTTGTGGGTGGCCTCGGCCAACGTATCCGGCGAGCAGCGCAGATCCCCGATCATCAGCACGTTGTTTTCACTGCGATGTTTGTCGGTGTCGAGCCGGAACTGACACAGCAACTGGTCGGCGTAGCGCACTTGCAGGGTTGGCGAGCCGGCATGCATCTCCATCGAGAAAAACCCGTCGACTTCGCTGACGCCACGGCTGGCGTGATTGATCACGTGGTGGCCCTTGAGCGGCCGGCCTTGAGGATCGAGCAACCGGCCAAGAACGGTCAGGGTTTTCATCACCCGGATCTTGCGATACTCCACGCCGCCCTTGTTCAGGTGATAACGGGTACGCGACGGTTCGATACTCGCCGCCGGGACGTGGTTGCCCTCAAAGTCAAAGTTCACCGAGCTGTTTCGATAGGCTGTAAGCGGGATGAAGTTGCGTCCGGGGTGCAGTGCCGCGCTGCCGCCACTGAGGTCGTCGGCGCGCAGGGATATGCCGGCAATGTCCGACTCGACATCGACGATCATGCCCGCGCCACGGCCATGGTGTTGACTGGTCATCAACAGTCGCTGACCGCCGACGACAACCGTGCTGTCGAGGTTCACGCCACCGGTGTAGTTGCCGTTGTACGAGGAGCGCTGCAGGAAGCCGTCGCCATTGACCGTGTCGGTGCGAAAGTTCGCCAGGCTGGCGAGACCGACGCCATAAGTGTCAGTCAGCGCCGTCACCGACACACTTTGCAGTACATGGTCTTGCAGGTCTTTGCGATAACCGACCGAAGCATTGTTGTCACGGCTGCCATCACGTGCGGTACGGCTGCCGATGCTGCCGGATAGTTGCTGGCCTGCCCCGCCCAGCGCCATGCTGACACTGAGGTCGACGCCGCGATTGCGCGCATCGCCGCTGCTGTAACTGCCCGGCCGATCAAACAACGACAGCCGCCAATTGGCGTCGCTGCCGAATAGCTCGGTACGCTGCGACCAGCCCAGATCGGCGCCGACACCTTCAACATTGCCCTCGCTGTGGGACACCCGCGCACTCAGCGAGTTTTTGCGGCTGATCCGGTGACTGAGCGCCAGCGACGAATTGCTGGTCTCGCCGGTGAAGACGTTGCGTTGGCGTACGCGCGTACCGTCGGGCAGCGTGTCATAGGTATTGCGGGTGTCGAGCCAACTGCGATTGTGGCTGATCACCAGGCTCCCGGCGCCGTAGTTGTATAACCCCTGCAAATCTACGCCGGAGCCGTGATCCTCGGTCTGATAAAGATTGGCGTAAAAGCTGGTGTTGTCCGCGACACTCCAGTCGATCGAGCTGCCGTATTGCAGTTTTTCGCGTACCTGGCGCGCCGACAGTCCGAGAATCACCCGCGGATGCAGCAGATAATTGACCGAGGCGCCGGCGGTCATGTCGCCACTGTCCTGCTCATCCCAGTTGCTGAACAGTTTGCTTTCCTGTCCGGCGAACAGGTTGTAGCGCCAGCGGTCGTCGAGGTTGCTCCAGTTGACGGGTTTGTAGATCAGTTCCTGAGTGGTCGAGGTCGTCTGACCGTCTTCGATCAAACGCACTTCCACTTCGTAGATACCGCCAGGCAGGGGCCGGGTATCAAGTGTCTGCAAGCCTGCGGGAACCGCTTGGGTATTGATCAGCAGGCCATCGCGATAGATTTCCACTGACGCCTGCCGGTTGGCCGTGACAAAGATCGGATAAACACTCGGTCGCGGACTGTCCACCGCAAGGCTGTCGGAACTGCCGTACATCACGCCCACCGCCGTGTCGGGGCTGGTACCGAATGAACGCGGTTGACGGGTCAGGCCTTCGGAATTGGGGGTGAAATAACCCAAGCGGAAAAAACTGCCCTGCAGTTCGCGCTGGGTATAAAGCTCATGTATTGCGTGATAAGTCTTGTCGTCCGGCCCGCCGAGACGCGCCAATTGCATGTTGAGGGTCTGACTCCAGTTACCGAGGCTGCCACTGGCCTCCAAGCCCAGACGGCCACCCGGATCCTGGTCCTGACCGCCGTTGAAGTTGAGCTGGTTGCGCAAGATCAGTCCACTGCTGCCGCCCTCGGGCTGATCGTGAAAGCGCTGGGTCTGCAGATCGCGCTCGGCATTTTCCGTGGCAATCGAGAGCAAGGAGTTTTCCAGGTTGTAATGCACCGCCAGCAATTGCTCGGGGCATTGTCCGCTACACGCCCCCAACGCGACTCCGGGTTTGAGAATGCTCGCCCAGGTTTCACGCTCACTGGCGCTGAAACGACTGTCGCTGGTGTCGGTAAAGTCGAGCAAGGTAATACGATCATCGCGCGACAATACAATCATTGCCTCGCCCAACGGTTGTCTATCAAGTTCCACGCGAACCGCCAATGGAACATCAAAAAAGTGCTCTTCAAAGTCTGCCGGCAAACCTTTTGCCTGCGCCAGTAAGCTTCGCGGGGTGTTATCAACTGGTGCAGGCGCCGCCAGTACGCTGGTGCATGAAAGCAATGCAAGCGCAGCCGCGATGGGCGTCATCGGAAACATGAACGAATACTCTGGTTACCGGAAAGTAAAAGCCCGACCGGACAACAGACAAGTTGCCGGCCGGTTACGTTACTTGGAAAAGTAAGCGTTAGTTGCTGCCTGTAGCGATCAAACCGAAGGTTCTACGACCAGCATGACCACGCCGGTGTAATCGCCAGCGGTTGGCTTGGCGCCTGGCGCGCTGATTTTGAACGGTGCGCGGTAGCGTGTATTGGACTCTGCATCACCGACCACTTCCTGGGAGGTGGTGGTCAGCGTCTTGCCATTGAGTTCGACCTTGAGATCGATAGTCTGGCTGCCGGCGATAAGCTTCGGCACGCTTTCCAAGCGAGCGTGGACCTTGCCGGCCGTGTGCAGCACGTCGAAATGACCATTGACCTCACGCATCGAAGCAGTCGACGGGTTGTAGCTCATGTCCTGGTCCTTGTTGACCAGATCGGCATCGACCGGTACCGCATAGAAATCGTCGGCAGGCACATGCGCAACCAGACTGATCGAATGTTTTGCTTCGGTGGCGGCGAACGCGATGGAGGCACTCATGGCCAATACGGTCAGAGGTGCGGCAAAGGCGAGTTTCTTGAGCATCATTCAATACCTGTCTTATATAAAGGGGTTGATTCGTTACAAGTTTTTGGCGAGCGAAACGGTCACGAGCGATTTGCGCCCACCCCAACTTGCAACGCCAGACAAGCATCAACCAATTTATATTTAAAGTAAGCAGGCAACTTCCGAGGAACTTGTAGCCTGTCGACCATTACCCCGGAAAGAAAAAACCGTGATTTTCTTAAAAGTACCAGCTCAACTGTAAGAGAGAGACTACAGCGCGCCAGCAATCTGTCTTGACGCGCCAACTTTTGCAGTAACTTCCGTAAGACCGATACCACACTTTCCTGATAATAAAGGCTGTCATCGGTTATTAGAGAGTTAGCACTAAACTGCGCCTTTAGCGGGCGCTTTAATATCGTTTTTTTTGATCATTTGCGCGCCCCTGCGGCCGAAAATTCGATTGATGGAAAGTCGCCGTCGGTCAGAAGGTCTTGCGCGGGCATTAAGATATATCTTAAGTTGTATCTAAACACGACGAGAGAGAAGGAAAAATGAGAGACCATCATTCCCCCCACCGCGAACACGGCGACGGCCGTGACGGCTTCGAGAAGCGCCCCGGCCGCGAACGCGGCGGTCGTGGCCCCCGCGTGTTCGCTCCAGGCGACTTGAAATTGCTGCTGCTGGCGCTGATCGCCGAACAGCCGTGCCACGGCTATGACCTGATCCGCCAGATTGAAGGCATGTTCGATGGCGCCTACAGCCCGAGCCCCGGTGTGATCTACCCGACCCTGACCTTTCTGGAAGAAAGCGACCTGATTGCCGGCGACGCCGAGGGCGGCAAAAAACGCTACAGCGTCACCGACGCCGGGCGTTTGTCCTTGAGCGAACAAGCCATCGCCCTCGACGGCGTACGCATGCGCATCGACGTCAGCAAACGCTCACTGCGCGGCCATGATCGGCCGGCAGAAATTCATGAAGCGGTGCACAACTTGCGCCACGCCCTGCAAATGCACCACGGGCGCTGGAGCCCGGAAGAAATCCTGCGTGTGCGTGACCTGCTCAACGACACCGCCAAAGCCATTGTCGACGGCCCTGCCGTTCAATCTGCCCAGGAGAAAGCCGAATGACCGCAGTCGATACCCAAACCATTCACCGCGTGATGCACGAAATCAAACGCCGCAAGCTTGAAGTGCTGCGCGTGGTCGACCTGACCCCGCGCATGCGCCGCATCACCCTTGGCGGCCCGGAGTTGGCCGGATTCATCAGTCTGGGCACGGACGATCACGTCAAATTGCTGTTCCCGCAGAACGCCGAGCAGGCCGCCGCACTGGAGACCATGGTGCTCGGTGCCGGCAAGGACGACGGGCCGAAACCCGAAATGCGCGACTACACGCCGCGCCGGTATGACCTCGATGCGCTGGAGCTGGACATCGATTTTGTCCTGCACGGCGACGGCCCTGCCTCCACTTGGGCAGAACAGGCCAAACCGGGACAGTTCCTGCACATCGGCGGCCCGCGCGGCTCGATGATCGTCCCGGACATTTTCGACAGCTATCTGCTGATCGGCGATGAAACCGCCCTGCCCGCCATCGCCCGACGTCTCGAAGGCATGGCGGCCAATCGCAAGGCACTGGTGGTGATCGAAGTGGAAAACGGCGCCGAACAGCAAGTGCTGGAGAGTGCAGCGCAGGTCAACGTGATCTGGGTATTGCGCGAAGGCGGTAAGGACAATCTGCTGACCACGGTGAAACACTTGCAGGTGCCGAAGGGCAATCTGTATGCGTGGGTCGCGACGGAGACCAAGGTTTCACGGCAGATTCGTCGGGTGCTGATCGACGAGCATGGGCTGGATGAGCAACTGATCAAAGCGGTCGGCTACTGGCGCGCCGAAGGCACTCCCGAGGAGGACTGAGCCCCCCCGTAGGAGTTGCCGCAGGCTGCGATCTTTTGACTTTGATTTTTCAAAAACAAGATCAAAAGATCGCAGCGTGCCGCAGCTCCAGGTGTACGCATCCAATGTAGGAGCTGCCGAAGGCTGCGATCTTTTGACTTTCATCGCCGAGTTCGGTCAAGGCCAATCAACAGCAGTCCAATCAGCACAAATCCCAGCAATATCCCCCCGGCATTGATGAACACCTGTGGATAACCCAACTGGCTCACACTGAGAAACCAATACGGATAAGCGCTGAGCAAATGCCCACGCAGCAAAGCATAGGCAAAGTACAAGACCGGGTAAATCAACCAAAGCGGCACGTGCCGAAGCTGCAAGGTTCCCTTGGGTACGCAGCCCCACCAATAAACGAGGTACACCAACGGCATGATGTCGTGCAGCAGTTCATCGGCAACAATCTGCACCCCTTCGGGCCGGAACAGGCTGCGCAACAACACGTTGTAGCCCAGGCTGACAACAACAATGCTGACAGCAATCCCACTGCTTACCCACGGTTGCAAAAACCAGCGGCGCGCAGCGGATTCTCGCTCAGTGACGGCGCAGGTCAGCACCGTTGCAACGCCAATGTTGGTCAGCACCGTGAAATAGCTGAAATAGCTCATCAGGCCGCCCATCAGGCTGCCACCACTGCTCAAGCGGTAATACAAAACCAGATACATCTGAATGCCCAATCCTGCCCAGCCCAATACGGCTGCGCAGGTGATCAGGCGTTGGCGCCCGACGGCGTCCACCTCAGAGCGGTCGCTTGGTGCGCATCAACTTCACGTACAGACGTTCGACCTTTTCCCGCGCCCACGGGGTTTTGCGCAGAAACGTCAGGCTCGACTTGATGCTCGGATCGCTCTTGAAACAGCGGATATCGATGCGCTCGGCCAGCCCCGACCATTCGTAATGGGCCACCAATGCGTTGAGGATCTGTTCGAGGGTGACGCCGTGCAGCGGATCGGGGGTTTGGTCGTTCATGCCAGGCCTTTGGGCGAAGTGAAAATGCAGAAGCCGCGCACCTTAGCCGAGGGGGTGGTTGGGTGGAAGGCCTTCCTTTCAAATGTAGGTCAAGGTCAAAAGATCGCAGCCTTCGGCAGCTCCTACACGTGTACGCATTTCAATGTAGGAGCTGCCGAAGGCTGCGATCTTTTAGCACTGTTACCAAATCCGAAAGGATGCATGTTCACAAAAGGCCTTTGTCTTTTTGTAACAGATCATTATCCTGCCGCCCTTCTGCTGAATCGCTTCACTGCCTGCGACATATTGAAGCGCTCGAATTGCACCCCGAAAACACCAAAAAAAGACTTATCCATGCCCGATTTTTCCTTCTCCCGAGACAGCGCTATCTCAACCCTGCGCGCCATCGGTGTCTGCACCGCCCTCGGTCTGGCCACTTGCGCCCAAGCGGCCCCCGCGTTCGACAGTGAGTCACCGTACATGCTCGGTGACTGGAACGGCACGCGCACCGAACTCTCGGAAAAAGGCTACGACTTCAAACTCGATTACACCGGCGAAATGGGCAGTAATCTGCACGGCGGCTACGACCATGATCGCACCGCGCGTTACAGCGATCAGTTCGGTCTGGGCACGCACCTCGATCTGCAAAAGATCCTCGGCTGGGACGACGCCGAGTTTCAACTGACCATCACCAAGCGCAGCGGCAACAACATCAGCAACGACCGCATCAACGATCCGCGCGTTGGTGGTTTCACCTCGGCGCAGGAAGTCTGGGGCCGTGGCCAGACCACCCGCCTGACGCAGATGTGGTATCAGCAGAAATTCTTCGATCAGAAACTCGACATCAAGGTTGGCCGTTTCGGCGAAGGCGAAGACTTCAACATCTTCCCGTGCGACTTCCAGAACCTCGCGTTCTGCGGCTCGCAGGTCGGCAACTGGGTCGGCGGCATCTGGTACAACTGGCCGGTCAGCCAATGGGCGATGCGCGTCAAATATCACCTGACCCCAGAGTTGTACGCACAGGTCGGCGCCTACGAACAGAACCCGTCGAACCTCGATCGCGGCAACGGCTTCAAACTCAGCGGCAGCGGCACCCAGGGCGCGATCCTGCCGATCGAACTGGTGTGGACGCCGAAACTCAACGGCCTGCCGGGCGAATACCGCGCCGGTTACTACTACAGCAACGCCAAAGCCACTGACGCTTATAAAGATCAGAACGGCCAACCGGCGGCCCTCAGCGGCGAAGCCTACCGCAGCGCGTCGAGCAAACACGGGGTTTGGCTGGGTATTCAGCAGCAAGTCACCAGCGTGGCCAGCGATAACAGTCGCGGTTTGAGCGTGTTCGCCAACGGCACCATGCACGACAAGAAAACCAACGCGATCGACAACTACGTGCAGGCCGGCATCACCTACAAAGGCCCGTTCGATGCGCGCGCCAAGGACGACATCGGTTTCGCCCTCGCCCGCGTACACGTCAACCCGGCCTACCGCAAAAACGCCGAAGCGACGAATCAGGCCAACGCCGTTTACGACTATGACGATCCGTCCTTCCTGCCGCCGCAAGACACCGAATACAGCACCGAGCTGTATTACGGCGTGCATGTAACGAACTGGCTGACCGTACGTCCGAACCTGCAATACATCCGCCACCCCGGTGGCGTGAACAACGTCGACGACGCCCTGATCGGCGGGATCAAAATCCAGTCTTCGTTCTAAAGCACACCACGGATCAAATGTAGGAGTGAGCCTGCTCGCGATAGCGGTGTTTCAGGCGACACCTCCAGAGACTGACACACCTCCATCGCGAGCAGGCGAAGGCCTACAAATGAATTTCGTTAGCTAGACAAGTTTTTATCTGAACCATGCCCACGCTCAATCGTCATCTACAGTGACTACTGCGCGGGACTATTTGAAACGTCACGGAGAATCACACTATGAGCACCGAAAGTGCTTCGAGTCGGGGCCGTTTGCTACCGAGCCTGCTCGGCATTCTGCTTCTACTGATGGGCCTGGCCATGTTGGCCGGTGGGGTCAAGCTGAGCATGCTCGGCGGCTCGCTGTACTACCTGCTGGCCGGTATCGGCATTGCGCTGTCCGGCATTCTGTTGCTGATGCGTCGTCGTGCGGCACTGGGTCTGTACGCCATCGTTTTGTTCGCCAGCACCGTTTGGGCGCTGTGGGAAGTCGGTCTGGACTGGTGGCAACTGGTGCCACGTCTGGCGCTGTGGTTTGTCCTCGGCTTCGTGATGTTGCTGCCGTGGTTCCGCCGTCCGCTACTGCTTGACGGCCCGGCGCCAATGGGCACTCGCGGCCTGACCGTGGCCGTGGTTCTCGCTGGTCTCACCGCGCTGATCAGCCTGTTCACCCACCCGGGCGAAACCTTCGGCGAACTGGGTCGCGACACCGCAGACACCACCAGCACCGCGCCAGCCATGCCCGATGGCGACTGGCAAGCTTACGGCCGCACCGAATTCGGTGACCGCTACTCGCCGCTGAAGCAGATCACCCCGGCCAACGTCGGCAAGCTGCAAGAAGCCTGGCGCATCCAGACCGGCGACCTGCCGACGGCGGATGACCCGGTCGAGCTGACCAACGAAAACACCCCGCTGAAAGCCAACGGCATGGTCTACGCCTGCACCGCGCACAGCAAAGTGTTGGCGCTGGATCCGGACACCGGCAAAGAACTGTGGCGCTTCGACCCGCAGATCAAGAGCCCGGTCGGCTTCAAAGGCTTCGCGCACATGACCTGCCGTGGCGTGTCGTACTACGACGAAGCCGCGTACGCCAAAACTGAAAATGCCGCCTCCGCGGTGATTTCCGAAGCCGGCAAAGCCGTTGCTCAGGCCTGCCCGCGTCGTCTGTACCTGCCAACCGCTGATGCCCGCCTGATCGCACTGAACGCCGACACCGGCAAAATCTGCGAAGGCTTCGGCAACAAAGGTGTGGTCGACCTGACCCAAGGTATCGGCCCGTTCACCGCTGGTGGCTACTACTCCACCTCGCCAGCCGCGATTACTCGTGATCTGGTGATCATGGGCGGTCACGTCACCGACAACGAATCGACCAACGAGCCATCGGGCGTGATCCGCGCCTTCGACGTGCACGACGGTCACCTCGTATGGAACTGGGACAGCGACAAGCCAGACGCCACCGAGCCTCTGGCACCGGGTGAAACCTACAGCCGCAACTCGGCCAACATGTGGTCGCTGGCCAGCGTCGACGAAAAACTCGGCATGGTGTACCTGCCACTGGGCAACCAGACTCCAGACCAGTGGGGCGCTGACCGCACCCCGGGCGCCGAGAAATTCAGCGCCGGTATCGTTGCTCTGGACCTGGCCACCGGTAAAGTGCGCTGGAACTACCAGTTCACCCACCACGACCTGTGGGACATGGACGTTGGCAGCCAGCCAACCCTGCTCGACATGAAAACCGCCGACGGCGTGAAACCGGCGCTGATCGCCCCGACCAAACAGGGCAGCCTGTACGTCCTCGACCGTCGTGACGGCAAGCCGATCATTCCGATCAAGGAAATCCCGGTCCCGCAAGGCGCCGTGAAAGGCGACCACACCGCACCGACCCAGGCCCGTTCGGACCTCAACCTGCTGGCCCCGGAACTGACCGAAAAAGCCATGTGGGGCGCGAGCCCGTTCGATCAGATGCTGTGCCGCATCCAGTTCAAAGAACTGCGTTATGAAGGCCAGTACACCCCGCCGTCGGAACAGGGCAGCCTGATCTACCCGGGTAACGTGGGTGTGTTCAACTGGGGCGGCGTCTCGGTCGATCCGGTTCGTCAGATCCTGTTCACCAGCCCGAACTACATGGCTTTCGTTTCGAAAATGGTGCCACGCGAGCAAGTCGCCGCCGGCAGCAAACGCGAAAGCGAAACCGCTGGCGTGCAACCGAACACCGGCGCGCCATACGCCGTGATCATGCACCCGTTCATGTCGCCACTCGGCGTACCGTGCCAGGCCCCGGCCTGGGGTTACGTTGCCGGTATCGACCTGACCACCGGCAAAGTCGTGTGGAAACGCAAAAACGGCACCAGCCGCGACAGCTCGCCAATCCCGATCGGCTTCACCCTGGGCGTGCCTAGCATGGGCGGCTCGATGGTCACGGCTGGCGGCGTCGGCTTCCTCAGCGGCACCCTCGACCAGTACCTGCGCGCGTACGACGTGAACAGCGGTAAAGAGCTGTGGAAATCGCGTCTGCCTGCGGGCGGTCAAGCGACCCCGATGACTTACACCGGCAAGGACGGCAAGCAATACGTGCTGTTGGTTGTCGGCGGTCACGGTTCGCTGGGCACCAAAATGGGCGACTACATCATTGCCTACAAACTGCCGGAATAAGCTTCAACGGCGGTAAAAAAAGGCGATGCCCCGCAAGGGACATCGCCTTTTTTGTGCACCACATTTCAGAATTCACCACAAAACCTGTAGGAGTGAGCCTGCTCGCGATAGCGGTATGTCAGCCAACATCTTCGGTGACTGATTTACCGCTATCGCGAGCAGGCTCACTCCTACAAAGGACGGTGTTCGTCCTACAGAAGCGCATTGTCAGCGAGAGTTTTCCGACAAGTCGCGTCGGTTGTGCCTCGGAAATCGGCTGGATAGGCTCTGAGGGTCGCTGCAAATTCAGCGAACGGGCGTCGCGGTCCGATAACTGATGCATAATCGCCAACCTCACGGCACCTCGGTGCCTGTAGCTTGTGTCATGGCGGCTGTGCGCGGGATACCGTCCTTGGAGGTATGCCGATTTCTCAGTTATCGGTCCGCGAACCCGCGTACAGCTGCCACCTCAGATTGCGTCGCGGCAATCGAAGGCAGCTCCACTTTCACCAACTGAGTATTCACCATGATCAAACCAACCCCCAATCCGCCCGCAGCGGACGACACCACCCCCTACGAATTCCCCGGTTCAAAAAGATTCCACGAGGCCGCCGAACGCGCCCTCGACCACTACCTCAAACCCAACGCCTTGACCCTGCGCTTCCACAAACCCAGCACCATGTTCCAGGTCGCCCCCGATCAAGACAGCGAAAGCCTGCTGGTCCACGCCTGTGAATCACTGGCCCAGGCCAGCCTCATGACCAGCGACATCGCCGCGTACATCGAACTGCCGCAGCGACGCACCATTCTGGCGATCCAGCAAATCATCATGCTCGCCGAACTCGCGGTGAACCGCGTGCTGGATAACCACGAAATATCCCAAGCCCCAACCCACAACTGAAAAGCCCCTCACCCTAACCCTCTCCCGGAGGGAGAGGGGACTGACCGAGGTGTTTGGGCGAGATACGCCGACGTGCAATACCGAGCCGAACTTGAGCCTCAAAGCGTGAATCAACAGCCCCTCACCCTAACCCTCTCCCGGAGGGAGAGGGAACTGACCGAGGTGTTTGGGCGAGATACGCCGACGTGCAATACCGAGCCGAACTTGAGCCTCAAAGTGTGAATCAACAGCCCTCACCCTAGCCCTCTCCCGGAGGGAGAGGGAACTGACCGAGGTGTTTGGGCGAGATACGCCGACGTGCAATACCGAGCCGAACTTGAGCCTCAAAGTGTGAATCAACAGCCCTCACCCTAGCCCTCTCCCGGAGGGCG